>JAITGZ010000050.1 GCA_031280335.1 Deltaproteobacteria bacterium
GTGAAATTGGGCACGCGCAGATCGTCCGCCGCCCGCAGAGGGGGGCAGGGCAAGGCCAACAGGACGAAAACCAGCGCGGCTATTGTCCCCAGCCGGCACAAGGGCGGCGTGGTTTTAAACATATTTATCCACCTCTCGAAAAATTGCGTTCACGTCATCTTCCCGTCAGCAGTTGGGAATTAAAGGTAATGTCCAGCCGCCGCACAGCCCTGGATAGCGGCGGTTCCATCTTGCCCGCTGCACGTATGGCGCGCAGCACATTGGCGTCAAAGATCCCGTCGCCTGAAGGTTTTAAGACCGTAATTTTGGAGATGCTGCCGTCATCGGCTATTTCCAAACGCGCGGTCATTTCAAAAACCTTGCCATCGGAACGGGGGCGGGTGATGAAGTGCGGCCGGATACGCGAAATGACCGACTCCAGGTACACCCCTTTGTAACCAAAGCCATCGCCCTTTTCCCCGCTGAACACGCCGCCGGATCCGGTTTTTTTCGCTTCGGCCAAGGCATCGGCCAGGGCCTGATCCAATACGCTCCGCCCGCCGGAAAGCTTGGGTTGAGGCGAGGCGGCCCGTCTGGCATCAGCAAAGGCTTCGCGCAACAGGGCTTCATCGCCGGGCGACACGGGCTCGACTGTTTTTTCCGCCGCTTCCGGCGCGGGTTCCGGCCTGACCTCCGGCACGGGCATTGCCGCCGGCACGGGAAGCGGGGCCGGGTTCTGCTCCTCCGGTGCCACCGGGGGAACGTCCCCAGCCGGTTCCACAGCTTCGGCCGCCGGGGTCTGCTCTTGGGAGGGAGGGGCATCGGAGCCGATGGTCACCCGGCTTAGATTTATGACAGGCAAATCCAGTTTGAAGCGCGGCGGATCAGCCCTGGGCGCGAAAAAAATGGCCAGCAGGAATATGGCGTGCAGACAGAAAGAAAACAAAAAACTGCCCCAGCGCTCAGCCAGGGGATGAGCTGTACTAAATCTTACCACGCCGCGCGCCCCAGCCGCCCGTTCGTCCGGCGCTAGCGGCCCGGCCGGCTGGGTTCCGGCTTTTCGGGTCTTTCCGCCACAATGCCCAAATCCGCTATGCCTGCGGCCCTGGCCTGCCCCATGACCTCCACCACCAGACCGTAAGGCACGCTTTTATCCGCCTGCAGAAAAAGCTGCTTGTTCTGCCCTTTCACCGTTTGGGCCAGCACCTTGTCCAGATCCTTAAGCTCCACCCTGACCTTGCCCAAAAACATGCTCCCATCGGCGGCGATGCTGAGAATCAGGTTTTCGTTATCCGCAGGCAGCACTTCCACCGCCTTGGTCTCCGGCAGATTGACCTCCAGACCTTCAGTCATGAGCGGGGCGGTGATCATAAAAATCACCAGGAGTACCAGCATCACATCCACAAAGGGAGTAACATTTATCTCAGAGACATAGCCTTTGCGGGGGTTAAGCAGCATCTCGCCCTCCGTCCCTCAGCCCTGGCTGTCGGCGGCGTTGATTTCACGCTGCACCCGATTCAAAAAAACACCGGCAAAGTTTACCAGTTCGCCCTCCAGCGATCCTAAACGGTTCAAGGAGGAATTATAGCCCACTGTGGCCGGAATGGCCACAAACAGTCCTATGGCCGTGGCCACCAGGGCCTCTGAAATGCCCGGGGCCACAGTGGCCAAGGATGCCTTACCCTCCAGCCCGATGCTCTGAAAAGAGTTCATGATACCCCAGACCGTGCCGAAAAGCCCGATGAAGGGGGCGGTATTGGCGCAGGTGGCCAGAAAAGGCACGGAAGACCCCAGACCGGCCGTAACCTCGCTCACCCCCTGGCGCAGGGCGCGGCGCACATTGTCCGAAACCACATCCGCGCTGTTGCCGGCCTCTTTCAGGCGGCTGAATTCCGCCACGCCATGCTGGGCCACATGGTAAAGGGGCGAATAATGGTCGCCGCTGAGCTGCTGCACCGCCTCACGCAGGTCTTTGGCCCGGGTGAAGCGCTCCAGCCCGCGCACGGTCTTTTTATGGGCTGAGCGCAGCACGAAGGACTTGTAAATGATCAGCGACCAGCTGCTTAAAGACATGCAGACCAATACGGCCAAAACGCCTTTAACCACCGGGGCGGCCTTGCCCAGCACGAGCATTATTTCCATGTATTACGACTCCAGAAAAATATAGCGTAAACCAGGACAACATCCTTTACTTTTCAGCGGGTTTCTGACATGTGCAGAGCATGTTCCCGCCAGTTTATGCGCATGGTATAGCACAAACGCCCGCGATATTCCATAAAAACTCTGGACGGCTTTTTTACAAGGCCGGACATATCGCGCCGCTCCTCACACGCGGCTTGGCCGCTGCCCTGCTGCTCCTGCTCCTTTGCCCCTCCCCTCCAACATGGGCCGCGCAGGCGGGGGCTTACGATCTTTTTCAGGCGGTGGAAAGAGCTTTGGCGGAAAATTTCCGCATAGTCGCGGCGGAGGCGGATGTGGCGGCCACGGAAAGTTCCCGTAAGGGGTCTTTAAGCGCTTTCGGGCCGAACCTGCAGACCACCTATGGCGCAAGCCGCCAGGAACACGCTAACGACGATGTTTATTCCTGGCGTCTCGCCCTGACCCAAAACCTTTTTGCGGGCTTTTCCACCCTGGCCTCCTATCAAAAGGCCGCCTTGCAAAAAGACAATGCCGAATCCCGGCTGCAGCAGGCCCGGCTGAACCTGATCCTCCAGGTACAGCAAAACTTTCTGCTCTACCTCAAGGCGGAAGAAAACGTGCGCAGCGCGCTGGACTCTTACAACCGCCTGGCGGAACAGCTTAAAGTAACCCGATCCTTTCACGAGGTGGGCCTGCGGCCCAGGGTGGAAGTGCTGCAGGCTGAAGTCAATGTATCCGAAGCTGAAGACCTGCTGCTGAAAAGCCGCAATACGGTGGAGACGCAGCGGGTGCGCCTGAACACCCTCCTCAACATACCGGTGGGGCGTGAGGCGCGCTATGTGGGCAGTCTGGAACACATACCCTTCAGCCTGAGTCCGGAGCAATGTCTGGAAAAGGCCTATAAGTCCCGTCCGGATGTGCGCATGGCCGAAAAAAGCGTACGCATAGCAGAAAAAGACCTGACCATAGCCAGAAGCTCCTTCTGGCCCAGCCTTTCCGCCAGCGCCAGCTGGAACGCCAACGGCGACACCTGGAAAGTGGGCTGGGACAAAGAGCGCCCCCAGGATTACAGAAGTTGGTCCGTGGGCCTTTCCGCCACCTGGGATTTATTCAGTTCCGGGAGCGATTACTTCCGTACCGGGCAGGCCGGACACTCCATCAGCCGCCTTAAGGCCGAAGAAACCACCCTGCGGCAGGAAGTGGTTTATGAAGTGCAGTCCAGGCTGCTGGATCTGGAAAACGCCCGCGAACGCATAGCCGTGGCCCGCAAAGGACTGGAACAGGCCCTGGAGGCCTATCAAGTGGCCGCCGCCAGATACAAATCCCAGGTCGGCACAGCCATAGACGTACTGGACGCCCAATCCCGGCTCACCGCTGCCGAGGTTTCCCTTACCGGCGCTCAGGCCGATTATCTGAGCAGCCTGGCCGCCGTGTACGCGGCCATAGGCGAAGAAAACCCCGGACTGCGCCCTAAATAGGAGGTCCCATGCACCGTCTGTTAAAGATGACGCTTCTCTTCGCGCACAGCCTGGCCGGCGGTCCGCTGCCGCCCGCACGTTCCTGCGGCGCTGTCCAGGGAGCGCCTGCCCCCAGGCTCATCTGGCAGGCCGGGGATATCAAGGTAACGGTTATGGAAGATCGTGCGAATTCCATAAACATATCCTTGTTCAGCGGGCCGGCCGCGCCGGCGGAACGGGCCGCCCATTTTGACGCCCAAGGGCAAAGCCCCTCTCCGGTCAACGTCTTTTTGATCCAGAGCAACGGCAAAACCCCGCGCAACATATTGGTGGACGCGGGCTACGGCGACAGCATACCCGGAGAATCACGGCTGTTCAAGGCCCTGGCCCAACTCAAACTGGGGCCCGATGATATAGACCTGGTGCTGCTCACGCATCTGCATCTGGATCACACCGGCGGTCTGCTGAACCAAGGCAAGCGCGTCTTCCCCAGGGCCGGGTTGATGGTCGCCCGTACCGAATTGGAACACTGGCTGGCCCTGTCCGAAAAAGAGGT
>JAITGZ010000060.1 GCA_031280335.1 Deltaproteobacteria bacterium
TGCGTAAAATCCGACAATCGAAGGCGTCCTGCGCCGTTTGAATCGATAGTGCCGTCCTTTTTGAAAAATGCCCGATGGAAAAACATGAGCAAGCTCAAAATTGACCAGGGAGAGCTTGCACATGAAATATGCGGGTTAGGGAAACACTGATTAATTCGGGGCTCCGCCCCGAACCCCGCTGGGGGGAATAATTCCCCCCAGACCCCCTTACTCTTTTTCAGCCGCAAAGCGGCTAAAAACGTATGCAGGGTGCAGGGGGATCCGCCCCCTGCCGGGGGAATTTGAGGGTGCCTTGCCGTTGTGCAGAGGGATGGCAGAGGTAAAGCAACGTCTGGGCAAACATGCCCCTTTTGCGCCCCCTCAAGAGAATAAATCAGCGTTTCCTTAGAGCATTTTTATTCTCCCCCATTGGCCCTGTTGTTTTCTTTTTCCATAAGCATCTTGAAGAGGACGGCGGCCAATTGCATGGGAGAACCGCCTTCTTCCAGCAGAGCGGAAAGGGCCAGCTCGTGCCGGTCCATTTTTTTGCCTCTTTGGCTTTGGGCGTAAAGATCGGTCAGTTTTGAGCGTGCCTCGGCCAGCAGCCGTTCTGTTGCAAAGTTTTCGGCCTGGCGGATGGAGGACGGCGGCGGTGCCTCGGCGATTTCGGCCCGTATGTGGCGGCTGATGGCGCGCAGGGCGGCGCGTTCGCGGGGAGTGATCAGGCTTATGGCCCGGCCGGCGCGCCCGGCTCTGCCCGTGCGTCCGATGCGGTGAATATAGCTTTCCGCATCCGCAGGCAGGTCAAGGTTGATTACGGTGTCCAATCCTTCCATATCCAGACCGCGCGCGGCCACATCCGTGGCCGCCAGAAAGCGGCTTTCGCCCCGGCGGAAGCGCCGTACGGCCAGTTCGCGCTGCTCCTGACTAAGGCTGCCGTGCAGGGCTTCGGCCTTAAGCCCCTTTTGCCGCAGCCGGGCGGCCAGGTCTTCGGCGCGCAGTCTGGTGGCGCAGAAGACTATGGCCCGGCCTGTGTCTGGGTCTTGCAGCAAGGTATGGAGCAGGGCGTATTTTTGCCCGGCGGACGTAACATGACATGTCTGTTCTATGGAGGGCGGGGGGGAGCCAGCCTGCGGGCCGGTCTTGAGGCGCAGGGGGTCGCGCAGGCAGGGACGGAGCAGGTTAAGCATCTGGTCGGGCATGGTAGCCGAAAGGCAAATTTTCTGGCACTGCTCCGGTATGGCCCGCAGTATCCGCTCCAGGTCGTCGCGAAAGCCCATTTCCAACATCTTGTCGGCTTCATCCAGCACCAGGGTTTGCAGCGTTTCCAGGTTCAGGGTGCGGCGCTGCAGGTGATCCAATATGCGGCCGGGGGTGCCGACCACAAATTGCGCCCCTTGTTTCAAGGCGCGGATTTGTCCGGCCAGGGGGCGACCGCCGTAAAGGGGCAGAATTTTAATTTGCGGCAGGTCTGCGGCCAGAGAGGCGAGCATACCTGTGGACTGCAAGGCCAGTTCTCTGGTGGGCGAAAGCGCCAGGGCCAGGGTGGGGCGCGGCCGGGTTGCCATGTTTGCATTACGGCGTATTTTTTCCAGCAGGGGCAGGCCGAAGGCTGCGGTTTTGCCGGAGCCGGTCTCGGCCTGGCCGAGCAGATCCCGCCCGGCCAGTATGGGGGGGATGCTGAGGGTTTGAATGGGGGTGGGGGTTTTAAAGCCCAGGCCGCGTACTGCCTGGAGCAGTTCCGGGCATAAGGTGAAATCGGTAAAAGAGGAGGGCATAAATTACGCGGGCGCTCAGGCCAGACGGTCGGCGATAAGGCCGCTCAGCCTGCGCATGAAGGGGGTCAGTTCGGCTTCGCGCAGCAGGGCGCCGTCAGGCGTACGGATGATATAATCTCCTTGCGCATCTGGCAGCGGATCTTCCGCAGCGAAAAAGTCCAAGTCCAAATCGCGCACATCCCATTCCAGAATCAGGGTTTCCGTCTCTTCCGCGCCGCAGTGGCATATTTCCAGCTCCGCCCGCCGTCCTTCGTCCGTCAGGCGCAGGCGCTGGGCCTGCGCGCCGCCTTCTTCGTCCAGGGCGTGGATCATGTCGCGTACGCCCTCCACCACCGGACGCAGGCGCTCGGCTTTAAGGCGCATGAGCTTTTCTGAGGCTCTTTTGCTTTCATGGCGCACGGCCCGGCGTTTGCCGATTTCGTCCAAAAGCATGGCCGCCGGTTTTTTTTGGGCGGTTTTCCGGTTTTGGCGGCTGCGGATCAGCCACCAGGCGGCCAAAAGAACCACCAGTCCCAAAAGCAGGTTTATGTGCATGGGCGCGCCGCCTTATTCAGCGGAGCGGGTATATCCCGCCCCGTTCTTGCGCACTTGGGCGCAGGCCGGAAAAGGCATATGCGCTCCGGCCACAGGCGTTTTACGTTCTGCTGCCCAGTCCAGCCAGCGCTTGCGTGCCCTGGTGGAGGCAGCAGGTTCCGGGTCATAGCAGGAATTTTCTTCAGGCAGAGCAAGCTGCAAGGATTGCGCATGCAGCAGGTCGCCGATGAACAGCAGTTTTTTCCCCTTCGCCTCCAGCAAAAAGGCTGTATGCCCCGGTGTATGCCCGCAGGCATCCAGGGCTGTCAGGCCGGGGCCCAGCTTATCCCCGAAGGAAAAAGGCGT
>JAITGZ010000149.1 GCA_031280335.1 Deltaproteobacteria bacterium
CCAACTGACCAACCAGAGTTTCAACACCCTGCTCCTGACGCCTCTGATAGAGCGTGGACGCAATGCAGACCGGCCGCCGTCCGGAACGCAGGGCAACCTTCTCACACGATGGAACATCATGAATGAGCGCGGCCGGGCGGAAGCAACAAGGACAAGCCCGGAAGCCCTTTACCTGCTCGCCTCCAGCGTATTCACCAACCCCAACGTGCATGACCGCGACACGCACTACAGCGTGGAGAGACTGGACGGAACGGACCGCTACCTCGTCTCGTGTACGGCAAGTTTCGCGGCCCCCAGGAACGAGCGTGGCGGGCCAGGTCCGCGCCAGACGGAGGTCACATATGACCCGCACGGCAATACGCGCCCCATGCCGGTTCTGGAGCGCCTGACCTACGAAATCACGCTGGAAGTAACCCTGGGCGAGCGTCCCGCTGTGAACAGCGCGAATTTGGATATAATGCTGCACGGCTGGCAAGACGCCCCGCCCGCGCTGCTTTAGCCGTGCGCCCGGCGGCATAAAACATAACGGGAGAAAAACCATGCCCCCCATCAACCTGGATAGTTTCAACCAAACGGCCGCCCGTTTCGCGGCCGCTGACCCTGACCGCGCCCTGCGCCTGGACGGGGACGGGGTTACGGATGCCGGCCGGCTCAGCGCCTTTTTCGGCCGTAATGCCAACCGCGTGACCATGGACGGCTTTATCGCCGCCATACGCGCCAAACATGGCAAGGGCGCGGGCGACTTCGTCCACAACATGCTTAAAAACGAGTATGACAGCGGCAAGCCCCTCACCGCCCGCGCGGCACGGGAGATGATTGAAGCGGCTGCGGCCTGGCGCGCACGGGATAATAAAATCAGCATGAATATAGTGCAAAAATTTATCAGCGCGGCCGGCCCCGGCGCGAGCCTGGAGACCGCCATGGACGCGATTTGCGCCAGGTATAATATCACAGCGGCGGACAATCGGGGGGCCATGAAGAACTGGGTAATGCACCAACTGCTCACCAGAGCCGCGTCCGGCAGCCTGCCCTCTCCGCTCAGCCCGCAAGACTTGCTGGATAAACTGAGCAGCAACCCCGACGGCATTGTGGACCTGGCCAAATTCAGGGGCAGCACCGACGCCCTGGGCATGTTCGGGGCGTCCATACCCTGCGGCATTGACGACAGAATGCGCCTGGCTGATCTGGGGCTGGAGGGGGACGCCCTGTTCCGGGCCATGTGGGAGGTAAGGGATATAAGGGAGAATATCCAGCCCCAGGGCGAACTAAGCCCGCAAACCATCTGGCGGGCGGTCTTCAGCAATGATCGTCCGCCGCCGGAAAATCTGGATGGGGCCGCTTTGTCGGCAGCCCTGGAAGATGACATAAGGACAGCGGCGCAGAACGCCGGGATGGACGGAACCCTGGGCGAACTTACCTATCCCTGTCAGAGCATGCCCTGGGCCAGGGTGACGGAGCTGCTGCGCCGTCCGGGCATACTGGGTATGGATGACGTACCCGGCGCCGATGCCATCTTCAATAACATGGGCAGCCCCGAACTCGCGCTGAACCGCCTGACCCACGACATAATGCGCCGCGGCATGTCCAGCAACGGTGCCCGGCAACAGCCCGTAAGCCCCCCTGCCGACGACAGCGGACGGCCGCAGCCCGCAAACGCCCCTGCCTCCCCCGCGCCCACCTTCACCTTTGTTCATGAGGACGGCACCGGCGAGAACATACAGGTTGGCCGGAATACAAACTTTCAGTTTAAAGGATTTGAGAGGGAAGACCACAGCCTGGTGGACGCGGAGCAAGACCGCAAGGCCTACCAGGACATGCATGAAAGCTCCCTCTCCCGCGCCCTGACAACCGCCGTGCGGAGCATATGCGGCCCTGACGCATCTGAAGCGCAGGTAAGCAATGTCATCTACTGTATGGCCCAAAATGCCCTGATCCCCCTCGGCAATATGCGGCATCTGGCCCAGGTGGGGTTCAATGAACACGGCAATGTTAATGTAAGCTTCAGCCGCCTCGAAAACGGCGCGGTACGGGCGGAGTTTTCCACCGATAAAGCCTTGGCCGAAAACAGCGGCAGCTTCAGCATGACCCTGGACATCATGCCCGACGGCCAAGTGGAGATGCGGGCTTTTGAAACGCGCCCCAGCCGCCGGAACATAACCCAGTGGCATGAGCGCGCCCTGGCCGCAGCCATGGATATGAACGATCAAAGCCCAGGCAGCTTCAGGGCTGCGGCGGGCAGCGCGGCCGCCAGGGCACTGGGTCTGTCTGATGGCGCGCCTGGCTCCCCCGCCCTGGACGAATCGGTCCTGCACGGTGTGGCTGCGGACGTGGAAAACCGCCTGCGCGAGCGCCTGGCCGAGGCCGCCGCCGACCTGCGGCCGCTGGACACGGACGAAATACGGCAGTTGCGCGATGACACGCTGCGCGAGCGCCTGGAAATATCCCCCCAGGTACGGGAGCTGGCCGCGCAGCTGCCCGAAGGGCGGCGCGCCGCCTTTACGCGCGCCTGCCTGGAAACGGGCCTGACGCCGCAGGAAGACCATCTGCGGCCCATTATGGAGCTGGCCTCCCAAGCCGCCACTCTGCCCCGGGCCCTGGCCTCGGCCAGAGACGAACGCGCCGTTATCGCCATAATTGATGACTTTACGCGGCGCATGACGACCCTAAGCGGCCCGGCTGAAGGCGGCGGCCCGGCCATCATAGGGCGCATAGCCGCGCGCATGGGCATGGCCGAGAGCCTGGGCACAGACCCGGCGCGCGCACGCTCCATCGGCATGAGTCTTGTCAGGCCGCACAGCCCATTTTTAGATGCGCTCTTCACCATGCGGCAGCAAGCCGCGTCCTCCCCCGCCGCCGCAGGCTGGGGACAGACCATGCGTGAGACGCTCCTGCCCGCCATGCTCTCCCCCCTGCGCTCCGTGCTGTCTGAAGACCGCGCCGCCCGCCTTGACCCGGCGAACATCAGTGAAAGGGACCTTTCCCCGGCCGCGCAGCGCCGCCGCCGGGGGCCGGCCTTTACCCTGCACGGCGCAAGCCTGGACGTGGCTTCGCCCAACATCAACGCCGCCCTGAGTCACGACCTGCCCGCCCTGCGCGAGAACATCCGCGCCATCGCCCAGGAGTGGCTCAACGATCCGATAGCCCCAAACAGGCCCAACCCGCCGGCCGATTTGCCCAATTCGCCGGACTGGACGACTTCCACAATTTTCAACAATGACTATCCCCGCGATGCGGTGCGCGTGAACGGCTTGTTCCATCATCCCCGCGCTTTCGGCAGCCCGGAGGATACGCGGGGAACCGGCACATCGACGGAGGATTTCATCGGGCTCTTTCCGGACAGGCGCTCGGCCGCGCTGCTTTCCAACCTGGTCAACCAGAACTTTCACGGTCTGCCGGCCTTCGCGCTGCAACGCGCAATGGATCCCTCAACGGCGACAAGCCCCGAAACCCGTGAACGTCTGATCACCAGTATGTTCGGCAACGGGTTGCCGTCTTATTCCACTGACCGCCATATTGAGGTGCTGGACGCCGCAGCGGGCCGCTACCGCGTTTCAGGCACCGTAACCCGTGCGGCACCCGGAAATGAACAGGACGACGATATAACCCAACGCCGGCAGATGACCGCGCTGGATTCACGCGGCAATACATTCGCCCTGCCTGATTTGGAACGCATAACCTGGGAAATTTCTCTGGACGTAACCCTGGGCGACCCGCCCACCGTAACCGAAGCGCACCTGGACATACTGATGCACGGATGGCAAGACGCGCCGAACCAGGCAATTTCACTTTGAAACTCCGCACCCGGCGTTTAACGGCAAAAATAACCCGAAAAAGCATACGAAACGCAACATAAAATCAAAAGGATAAAAACCATGCCCCCCATCACCCTGGACAGTTTCAACCAAATGGCCTCATCTGTCGCCGACGCAAATTCCGAACGCGCCCTGCGTGTGGAGAGCGGCCAAGTCGCCCTCCCCAACAGATTCAGCTCCCTTTTCATAAGCAAGAGCGAGAACCGCGCGACCATGGACGCCTTCATTGACGCCGTTAAAGAAAAACACGGTGAAAACGCGGGCAAGATGGTGGCCACCATGCTGGCCGGGGCGCGTGAGGACGGCAAACCCCTTACCGCCCGCATGGTCAGCCAATTGACGGCCATGGCCGCAAACGAGGAGCTAAAAAGCAGCACAGAGGGCGCGGCATGGGCAAACAAGGTTGACGCTGAAGCCGCCGAGCTTGCCAGACTGGGCAGTATGGGAAATAGGCCGGGGCAGGCCCGCGAAGAGCTGCTGAATAATTTAAGCGAACTCATCCAGTCCAACCCCGTCCAAGGCAGAAGCGCCGCCCTTCTGCGCGAAGCCATGAACAAGCTCAACCCGGCACAGCGGCAGAACATACTGAACATTGTAGGCAGCAATGAAATGCGCAATACTTCCGCCTTTATCGCCCGGCACTTGCTGGCCGCTTCCGGCGGCAAGGACGAAAAAGGCATCAACCCGGCGGATCAGAACGAAGAATTGCGCAATGACTACAAAGAAGTACTCGACGCAAGACTCCTTGAGCGCGACCTGGCCCGGAACCTGCTCCACAGTCTGGCGGATATGGAAACCCTGGCCCGTGGGGAAGAACTCCCCGGTTTTGACGGGTACAAAAAAGATGAGGAGATTTTCCATGAACTGATCAGGAACCAGCCCGCAGGAGACAGGGGTTCCGTCACTGTGCCCGATTACAATGCCGTCGGCAGGATCTTGCCCAACCTCACCAATGGAATAGCCCATAAAACCAACATATTCTTTGCGGCCCAACGGGAGCGCAACCCGGATACTTTTTTACGGGGCAACTCCCCCATAGTCAGCGATGCGCGCGGCATGGCCAGAACCGCCTTTGAGATGTCCGATTTCAACAACCGCTTCGCATCCTTATGCGACGGCCTG
>JAITGZ010000207.1 GCA_031280335.1 Deltaproteobacteria bacterium
GACACGGCCAGAAAGACCTTTCCCTCCCGGCGACTGGTGGCGGCCTTTCAACCCCACCGCTTCACGCGCACCAAGGCCCTGTTCGGAGATTTCTGCCGTGTCCTCGCCCAAGTGGATGAACTGCTGCTTACTGAAATTTACGCCGCCTCCGAAACGCCCATACCCGGCATAACCGGGCGAAGCCTGGCCCAGGGGGTGATGCAGCTCTCCTCCCTGCCGGTACATTTTTTCCAAACTTTGGAGGAGATGGGTGCCGGTTTGGATGAAATTTTGAAGCCCGGCGATGTTTTTTTGACTCTGGGCGCGGGTAATATCTGGACAGTGGGGCAGCGCTGGCTGGAAGAACAGACGGAGCGTCCCCATGGAGCATAAGGGACTGCGCGTCAGCGCCGCGCCCCCCCTGGCCGAACTCACCAGCATCAGGCTGGGTGGCGCGCCTTTGGCCCGTGTACAGGTGGAGGATGAGCGGGCCTGCTCTGCCTTGCCGGAAACCTTGCGCAGCCTGGGCGGCAGGCCGGTCGTGCTGGGGAGGGGCAGCAACATTTTAGCCGGTCCAGGCCCCCTGCCCCTGGTATTGCTGGAATTGGGCGAAAGCTTCAAAAAACAAAAACTTCTGGTGCTGGAAGAAGATGAATGCAAGGTTACGCTAAAAGCTTCGGCCGCCATGCCTCTGCCCTTGTTTTTGCATGATCTGGCCGAGCTGGGTCTGGGAGGTTTGAGCGGTCTGGCCGGCATACCGGGTGCCTTGGGCGGGGCTGTGGCCATGAACGCCGGATCTTTCGGTCATGAAATGGCGGACTGCTTGCGCACGGTGCGCCTGTTTTCACCCGGCACCGGGCTGGTCACCCTGGAGCAAGGCGAATGGCAGGCGGGCTACCGTAACTTCACCCTGCCCGCCTTAAGTCTGGCGGAGGGAGGGGATGGCTGGTTCATCATCACAGAGTTAATCTTCCGCTGCCCCAGAATGAAAGCGGAAGACGTGCGGCGGCACATGCGCCTATGCCTGGAACAGAAATATCGCGCCCAGCCCGTGCATGAACGCAGCGCGGGCTGCGTGTTCAAAAATCCGCCGGAAGGCCCGGCGGGCAGGCTTATGGAAGAATGCGGCCTTAAAGGACGGCGCAAGGGCGGCATATCTTTTTCAGAACTGCACGCCAACTTTTTGCTCAATGACGGGCAGGGCCGTCCGGAAGAAGCCCTGGAACTCATGGAAGAGGCCAGGGCGGAGGTCTTGAAGCGCCACGGGGCGCGCCTGGAAACGGAGGTGAGGCTATGGGTCTGAACTCCCTGGCGTTCAATGGGGAAAAAACCGGTTCGGCTTCGCGGCCCAAGGTGATCGCCTCCAAAAAATACTTTCCGGCGGAGCGCCTGCGGCGGAACCTGCGCACGCGCGGTCAGAATGAGCGGCGGCGCGGCTTGTGGCGCAGGGTGGCCTCCACCCTGCGCTGGAGCGGAGGGCTGGCCCTGGGTCTGTGTCTGGTCTGCGGCCTCAGCCTGGCCCTGGTCTCAGCCTACCGCAAAATCACCGGCAACGGCTATTTCGCCCTCAAGAACATTGAGATCACCGGCAACCGGCATCTTCGGCAAGAGGATATCCTGACCTTGCTCCAGCTGAAAACAGGGATGAACATATTTTCCTTCTCCATCCGGGACATGGAGCATCTGCTGGCCGGACGCGGCTGGGTGCGTTCCCTGTCCATCCAACGTGAAGCGGCCGAAGGGGTCATCCGCATCCGCATACTGGAACATGAGCCCAAATACTGGACCCGGCGTCCGGACGGGTCTTTGAACTATGCCGATGAACGCGGCCTTTACATTGCCCCGGTGGAAGCGGGCAACATGGCCGCCCTGCCCTTGCTGGAAATGGAGCCGGGCACAGAAAACACGGCCGCGCGCCTGCCGGAACTGCTGGAAAGCCTGACCGGCCTGGGTTTTCCGCTGAGTGTACGCAACGCGGCGCAGATACGCCTGACCGAGGCCGGAACCATGGAAATAACCCTGCACAAAGGACAAAGGCTGATTGTCGGCCTGAACAATTGGGAAAGGAATATCCTGCATATGCTCAAGGTCATTGAGGATCTGTCGCGGCGCGGTGAATTGAAACACATGCTTGAAATAAGGGCTCATGGCCGGGATGTGTGGGTGAGCCTTCAGCAAAAGCCGGCATGAATGAGCATAATGCCCGCGCCGGAGCGGGCCGGGGAGCGAGGCTTCCAGAACCTGGAGAGAAATAATGGCAAGAACAAACAACAACATCATCGCCAGCATGGATATAGGCACCACCAAGGTCTCGGTCGTAGTGGGCGAGATGGGGCCGGACGGGGTACTGCATATTCTGGGTGAAGGCAGCGCCCCCTCCCACGGTCTGAAGGAAGGGGAGATTAAAGATATAGAAAAAACCGCCCATTCCATCCAGGAGGCCCTGAACGCGGCCGAGGACATCAGCGGTTATAAAATCTCCAGGGTCTATGTGGGCATAGCCGGCGGACACATCACCGGGGTAAACAGCAACGGAATCATCAAAATCCACGGCAACAGCGTTACGGACAAGGACATGGCCAGGGTGCTGGAATCGGCCAAGGCCCTGGCTATTCCGCCGGAGCGCAAGGTGATTCATGTCCTGCCCCAGGAATACACCATCGACGACCAGCGCTACATATCCAACCCCCTGGGCATGGCGGGCACTAGGCTCACGGCCAACGTGCATATCATCACGGGCAGGGACGCCAGCATAAAAAACATCATGCGCGCCTGTGAGGAATGCGGCCTGGAGGTGGAAGAGGTGGTGCTGGAATCGCTGGCTTCGGCCCATGCGGTACTCAGCCCCAGCGAACGCAAAAACGGCGTCATTCTCATCGACATGGGCGGCGGCACCTCGGACATACTGATCATAGCGGAGGACGCCGTCAAATACACCGGGGAAGTCCCCATGGGCGGCGAACACATGACCAATGACATCGTCCGCATGTTACGCGCCAGCAGAGAAGGAGCGGAACTGATTAAAATACGCCACGGCTGTGTTCTGGACAGCATGGTGCAACCCGCCGAACAGATCGAAGTGCCGGAAATCTTGAGCGAACACGCCCCGCATATGGTGCAGCGCAGTGTGCTGGCCATGGTCTGCCAGTCCAGAATGGAGGAAATCTTCTCTCTAATTGAACAAAATCTGAACGCCTCCGGCTTCAAGGAGCAGGCGGTGGGCGGAGTGGTGCTTACCGGCGGTGCCTCGCTCATACGGGGCTGCCGCGAACTGGCCGAAGACATGTTCGGCATGCCCGCGCGCATCGGCTACCCCGTAAATGTAGGCGGCATGAAAGAAATGGTGGACGACCCCAAATTCTCCACCGTTGTCGGGCTGCTGCGCTATGGGGCAGAGCAGGAAAGAAAACGCGGCGGAAACGCGCGTAAAAATAAAGCGGGAGGGCGCACCCGCACGATGGAAGCGGAAGGGCCGAAAACCTCCGAACGCCTTGGGCGCTGGTTCAGGGCGCTATGGCAATGGATTAAGGACGTGCGTTAAGGCATTGCACGTTTGAATCACTCCAACCGGCGGTTCTGCCCCGGCACCCCCGCCAAAGGGGTTAACCCCTTTGGAAACCCATCCGGCTTGCCGGATGGAGCGTTGCAGGAAATATGCTCTAAATGCCGTAAGTGTTAAACAGTATAAAGGAGAGAGAAAGTCATGGTTTACACAGAACTTGCTTCCAGAAGCCTGCCCAAAATCGTTACCATAGGCGTAGGCGGCGGCGGATCCAACGCGGTCAATCACATGTCCGGTTCCGGCATGGACGGGGTACATTTCATTGTTGCCAACACTGACATGCAGGACTTGAACAGTTCGGCGGTGGAAACCAAAATCCAGCTCGGCAACAAAAGAACGGCCGGACTGGGCGCCGGGGCACGGCCCGAAGTGGGCTACGAAGCGGCCCAGGAGAGCAAGGGGCTGATTCAGGAAAGCCTGGGCGAGCCCAATCTGGTCTTTATCTCCGCCGGCATGGGCGGAGGTACGGGCACCGGAGCGGCCCCGGTCATTGCCGAAATCGCCCGTGAAATGGGCGCGCTGACTGTGGGGGTAGTAACCAAACCCTTTGCCTTTGAGGGCAAAAAACGCATGGCCTCGGCCGAGGCCGGCATTGAAGAACTGCGCAAGCATGTACACAGCCTGATCACCATACCCAATGAACAGCTCATCCAGCAGGCACCAAAAAACGCCAAATGCCTGGATATGTTCAAAATAGCCGATGATGTCCTCTATCTGGCGGTCAAAGGCATCGTCGAGCTTCTGACCAAACCCGGCCGGATCAACCTGGATTTCGCCGATTTGCGCACTGTCATGGGAGGGGAAGCCGGGGGCATAGCCATGATGGGCACAGGCGTGGGCGTGGGTGAAACGCGCGCCCGCGACGCCGCCAACCAGGCCATTCACAGCCCATTCCTGGAGGACGTAAGCATAGATGGAGCGCGTGGCGTACTCTTCAACATCACAGCCAACAATGATGTGGGCATGCGGGAAATTGAGGAGGCGGCGGGCATCATCCAGGCCGCCGCCCACCCGGACGCCGACATCATCTTCGGCACCGTGCTGCATGAAGACGACAACGAAGAATTCCGCGTAACCGTGGTGGCCACCGGCATAAACAATGTCAGTACGCGCCCGGCGCGCGCCGCCTCCTCCGCCAAAATCTCCGTTTTTGAATCTGAAAAGCATCCGCACAGCAATATACTTTCGCCCATTGAGCGTATGCTGAAAAATAACGCCACCGCCGTATCGGCGGAAGGCTCCAGAGCAGCAAGCGGCGGCTTTGAGGCGGCACCGGCCTCCGCCCGCTACGCCGTTGCCGGTCAGTCTGAATACAGCGCAAAAAACGAAGTATTTACTTTCCATCGCCAAGAGGCGGAGGTGCCCTTCTTTTTACAAAAATAGGATGGTTTGGAGCAGTTTAACTTTAAGAATGTCAATACATTTCCGGTTCTAGAGCAATTTCACTTTGAAATTGTTCTAAAAAGTTTGACCGCGCGGAAGGGAGAAAGTCCGCGCAAGGAGCATGGACTATGCTGCAACTGTTTGATCTGGGTCCGGATTTAAGCAAATTCAGAATAAAAATCATCGGCATCGGCAACGGCGGTATCAACGCCATAAACTACATGCAGGACAAACTGGAGGGGGTGCAGTTCATCGCCGCCGATACCGATTGCCGCAAACTGGCCGCTGCCTCCACAGACTGCAGAATCAGCCTGGGCAGCAAAAAAACCAGGGGCTGCGGCACGGGCGGCTCGCCTCAAATCGGCATGGAGGCAGCCCAGGAAAGCGAAACGGAAATTCGTAATATAATCGGCGAAGAAACGCCCCTGATCTTCATTGTGGCCGGCCTTGGCGGCGGCACGGGCACCGGCGCGAGCCCGGTTGTGGCCCGCATTGCCGAAGAAATGGGCGCGTTGAGCATAGCGGCGGCCACCCTGCCCTCCCAGGGCGAAGGCAGGCTGTGCCTTGCTGTGGCGGAAGGAGGCGTGGCCGAGTTGCGCAAACACGCGGACAGTCTTTTGCTCTTCAACAACAACCGGCAGGCCCAGCTGAGCCATAACAACCATATTCTGGAAATGCTCAACGCGCCCTATACCCATCTTTGCAGGTCCGTCTGCGGTATCACGGATATGGTCAACACCGTCGGCCATGTGGCCATTGATCTGGCGGATATGGAGCGCATCCTGCGCAAATCGGGCCTGGCCCTGATGGGGGTGGGGGAAGCCGGGGGCGAAAACCGCGCCCGCGAGGCCGTGGAGCAGGCCATTACCTGCCCGCTTCAGAACGATGTTTCCATAGACGGTGCCCAGCGCGTGCTTTACAACATAACCATCAGCAGTTCGGCCGGCCATGCGGAATACTACGAGGCTTCAAACCTCATTCATGAAAAAGTCCATCCAGAGGCGGTAATTATCCCCGGAATCACCTTCAGCGAAGATACGCCGGATCTTTTCCGCATCACCGTAATCGCCACCGGTTTGAACGAAAATACAGCCTCCGCCCGCCATCAGTCCCCTCTATTCAAATTTGAACCGCAGGGCGCGGAAGCGCGACCCCAAAGCTTGCTGCCTGTGGACAGAATGCCGCGTCATGGACTGCGCCGCTCCGCCTTAACGCCCCAAACGAACGAGCGGAGGCAGCACCAGGGCCAGGCGCAGCTGCCTGTAATGGCTGCGGGCGGCAGCGCCATGTCCCATAAACCCGGCAGCACGGTAATGACCTATGACAAATCCAATCCGGAAAGCCCTAGTTTCATGCGCCTGCTGCCGGATTAGAGCATTTTCGCTTTGAAATTGCTCTAAGGTGCCATCAGCGCCCAAATATTCTTGCTGGAAGACTGTTCCGGCGAGTCGCCCCGGCTGCTCCATTCGCGCATGATCTCCCCCATGTCCCTGGCCAGGGAGGTGGTTATGGCATGAAGCGGGTCGGCGCTTTGCTTGTCTTTGATCTCAAAAACCAAAAAATCGCGCTTTTCCGGCGCGCCCACGGCCCCGGCCTGAGCCATGGACCAGACCATCAGCCCGGAACTCACGTCGTACCCCTCAAGCTGCAGGGCCAGACGGTTTTCTCCAGAGTTTCCCCCGGCCATGAGATGCGTCACAAAACCGCCTATGACCATATCCGCTCCCCGCGCCTTGGCCTGGGCCACGGCCAGATCGCGCCTAAACGGCCCGCCTTCGGACATAAATTCAAAATGTTCAAATACCCGCATGGCGGACCAAGTCTGCCAAAAGGTTCTGGACAGGCCGTAGCCCGCCAGTTCCGGGTTATCCATCTTCTGCACCACCCTGAAGGGCATGAACATCACCTTGAGCCCGCCCACCTCGGTAACCGGGCGTATGTGTACCACCGGCGGTTCGCGCCTTACGCCGCCTTCCCTGTAATAGACCGGTTTGGAGGCCAGTTCGAAAGAAATATTCTCTGTTTGGCCGCAGCCCGACAAAAACAAGAGACTGAGCAGAAGAACCACCCCAAAACGGAACAGATGCCCCACAGTCTTGGAACAGCCGGAGGCGTTAAGAAACAAACCCTCGTCTTCGGCGGGTACGCACGGATGATCTTTTGGCGGCATGGCGCAACGCACGGCTTTTCTCCTTGAGCGGATTGACTTTGAGGCAACTCCAAAAGTGAAGTCGTTCCGGGTATTTTGTTTTTGGAAGACATGCCATAAAAATGGCAGATTCCGTCCTTGCCTTAAACGGAAGCAAGATTGATGCCAGTGGCTATCCTCAAGCGCCGCCGCCCGATGTCGTTGTATGGACGTAATAAGAAGCGATGCAGCCGGATGCGGGCTTGGGGCAATAGCCCCAATAATGTATAATCTCAAAGTTAATTTGCTTTAGTATCTGGAGCAATTTTACTCTGAAACAGCCCTATATGACGGCGTTATTGAAGGTAAGGGTTACACAAAAGACGGTTTCGGCTCCATCCTGGTTTTCACGCCGCGCCCGTACACTCAGGCCGAAATGGTGAATCTCGGCGATGCGCCTGACTATGGAAAGCCCCAGACCGCTGCCGGGTTCTTCCTGTCCTGGAGGACGAAAAAAACGTTCACCCAGACGTGAGGCGTGGGCTTCCGAAAACTCCGGCGCGTTATTTTCAATGTTCAACCGGCTGTTTTCAAGATATATGCGAATATAACCGTTCCGGGGCGCATAGATGACCGCGTTATCCAAAAGATTGCGCAGAAGCATGGAAATAAGCGCCGGGTATCCTTGTATAGGGGAAGGCGCGGGCGCAAGTTCGCACTTAAGTGCCAACCCTTTTCTTTCGGCTTTAGCCCCATATTCGCGCACGATTTCATCCAGCAGAACCGGCCACTCCAGGGTGCTGCGGCAAAGCCCGGCAAAGGGGGCGTCCTGAACGGGCGGGATATCGCCCATCGCCTCCAGACGGGAAAGCTCCAAAAGCTGTTCCACCAGCCTGGCGCAGCGATCTATGCCCTGCAGCAGAAAACCCAGGGCTTCTTGTCTGGTTTCACGCCTGATCCCCCTTTGCGCGGCCACCTGAGCCTGAACCCGCAGACCGGCCAGCGGGGTTCTCAGTTCATGCGCGGCGTCAGAAATAAAAGAGCGTTCCCTGGTCAGCATGGCCTTTGTTCTTGAAAAAAAACCGTTGAGGGCTTCGGCCAGAGGCAGCGCCTCGGAAGGTATCTGGCTTAGATCCAAGGGAACCGCATCCTCCGGAGGCCTTGTGCGCAGCCGTTTCGCCAGGGCGCGCAGCGGAGCCAGCTCGCGGCTAAGAATAAAAATAAGCCCGGACAAAAGCACGGGAAGCAGTACAAGCCAGGGCATAATCTGCTTGCTCAACATGTCCAGCATCATGTCCTGCCGGTAATCCTCCTCCTGTCCCACCGTGATGATGTGCCTGCCGTCCCTGGAGACGAGCCGGACCACGCGCCAGACGCCTTTTTCTCCAGGCAGGCGCATATCGGAAAACCCTTTTTTGTCCGGTTCAAAGGTGAAACGCCGTCCGTTTTTCCCGTCCGCCATGACCAATTCGCCGGCAATGGTGAAAACGGCAAATCCCAGCGCGTCATCTTCCAGATCGCCAGCAGCCTTTTTATCAACCCCAGGCAGCCTTTCTCTTGTTTTCAAAAATACGGCGGCTTCATTGGTAAAATCTGTTTCAGCCAGCCTTTTGGCAAAAAGCATCTGCTGGGTGTCGAAAAATTCGTTTATGTAGCCCTCACACTCCATCCAGGCGAAAAAGGCCGCGCCGAACCAGGCAAAAGCGAGAAAGGCCGTAAAAAAAAGGCTGAGACGCAGACGCAGGCTTTTTTTGCTCAAGGGCAGGCCTTGAAAACGCTCCCACAGGCGGGACAACCCCCACAGGATAAGCCGGAGTGCCGTTTCCGCCGCTTTCAGAGCCAGAGCAATGGACGCCGCAAAGAATCTCTTAACGGCGGATAAAATCCGCCTGCGAATCTCCGGCCACAGGAATTTATCCCGCGAACTCTCGCAAAGACTCTCAAAAATGAAACGCTCCAACGTACCGAACTTTTTTTGCAGCCGGTCAATGACGCGCCTTACGCTCTCAGGCATGGCGCTCACGGGGCGTCTCCCAGGGCGTAGCCCACGCCATGCACCGTTCTGATAAAGCCGTGGCCCAGCTTGCGCCTGATGCGGTGTACCAGCACCTCAACAGAATTGCTGCTTACTTCTTCTCCCCACGGATACAGCTTGTCTTCTATCGCGCTTTTGGAAAGTACGCTCTGCTTGTTCAGAAGCATAAGCTCCACCAGCATGACTTCTTTTGGCCCCAGGGCCACCGGGCTGCCTTGCAGAAAAACCGTTCTGTTTTCAAGGCTGAAACTGACCGCGCCATGCAAAAGAAGCCGCTCCGTAATCCCGTGCCTGCGCCGCACCAGCGCGCGCAGCCGCGCCGCGACTTCTTCCAGATCAAAGGGCTTGCCCAGATAATCGTCCGCGCCCAGATTAAGACCTTCCACCTTCTGCTTGAGCGCATCCCTGGCGGTAAGCACCAATACGGGGACATCTCTGCCGGAAGCGCGCCAGCCGCGCAAAATATCCAGCCCGTCAATGCCCGGAAGGCTGAGATCGAGGATCACGGCATCGTAATCAGCGGACAAAAGGGCCTCGCGCCCCACAGCGCCGTCCTTGAACCAGTCGATGCTGAACCCGTGTTTGGATAATCCCGCTTTGATACCGTTGCCGATGAGAAGATCGTCTTCCACCAGAAGGACGCGCATATCAGGCTTTCCGCCGCTTGCGGCGGGGCTCTCCGCAGCTCCGGGCGCGTATGCGCCCGGAGCTGCGGAGATACTACATACTACAGCTTGACTATACGTTTTACTTCAATTTTAACTTTCGACCAGTCCTTGTCCACCTCGCCATAAATTTCCACAAGGTCATCCGGTCCTATATCCTGCCCTTGCCACCTTTTGCCGCTGATTTCAAGCTCAATGCTGCCGGTGGCGTCCTTGAACATATAACGATCTCCGCCAAGGCTCTGAACAATGCGCCCTTTGAGGGCCAACACGGCATCATCTTTCATGCCCTTGGCCTGTTCCACCGTTGCCGCCGCAGGCCCGGGGCCGCTGTATCCACCCTGTCGCTCTCCTTCTCCGCCCTCTCCGGCAAAAGCCTGCGCAGCGCCCAGGATAAACATAAATAAAAACGCCGGCATCCAGACATAAAAATAATATTTTTTTATACTATTGCCGACTGCTGCGTACACATCTTTTACTATCACGATGTCCTCCAATGATAAAATTTTTATATGAATAATAATTTATCTGCCAATACAGAACATCACATTTATATTACATATTACTTACATAATAAAAATTTATTTTTCATAAAAATTATTTTCATACCATTGATATGAAATAATCTTTAAAATAATATACATGTTTATGGTTTGTATAATTCCACACGCGCCGGAGGCATATTCACCCATACCACTGAAGCTGAAAGGGGTACAAATCCATTATCACGTAGTGGATATTTGAGCCATAGGGCATAGCTGTACTGAATGAGTACGCCTCCTCTTTCCCGCAGTACCATATGCGTTTCACGCAATATGTTTGCAGAGAGCCGCGTCCCCAGTACCCTGAAAGGCAGCGAAGAAACAATGGCCGATATCTTCCTGCCCGGCGCTTCACGATCCAAAACTTTTTTCAGTTCCCTGGCATCGGCGACCACAAAACGGACGCCAGGGCAGCGTGCCGCAAAAAGTCCTCTGAAATCGCTTATGGCCTCAATGGCGATGATCCTCTCCTTGGCAATGCCCGAACGCAGCATGCGCGCGCTGACCGACCCAGGCCCGGCCCCAAGATCCACAACCAGACCATCGTCTTCCTTGGAAATTCCACCGAGCAGCCTTCTGGTCAAGGCAGCGCCGCTCGGACATACGGAACCCACTGTGGCCGGGCGTTTCATAAATTCGAAAAGAAAAGCGCCCGCGCCCAGCAAGCCGCCCACATAAGAACGGACCCGCCGTGTGCCGCGAGCGTTAAATTTGGATGTTTCCAACATGACTGACCCCGTTGGCTTATGCCTGTCTTCAGAAAAAAATATAAAACAATTATGACAAAAATATTACATCAAGGACAAAAATTACCGTTAAGGCGTGCCGTATTTAAGGCCATAGCCCCCAAATTTGAAGCATACTTGGGACAAGATTGCAACAACGCTTGCCAGGCGGGATAAAAATCTGTATGTAAATACCGTTTCGGCTGACCAGCCACACAGGTCAGCCTCCATGTCGCGGTTTTTCTTGCAAGGACTGACTTCATGCTCAAAAAGCACAGCAAGGTTTTGTATGTTGCGGCCCTGGTCATATTCGCCTCCAGCATCGGTTATATGGCCTTTTCCGGCTTTGCCGGAGGATCGGCCTACTTCATCGATGTGGCCGATGCCTTGGCTCTGCCCCGGGACAAGACGCACCCGGTGCGCCTTTTCGGCAAGGTGGGGGCTGACGGCATAGGCACGCCGGACGAAGGCATAGGGGTACGTTTTCAGCTTGAGGACAACAAGAACGCCGCCAAGTCGCTTTGGGTTACTTTCAAAGGGGCGGTGCCGGACGCCTTCGCGCCCGGCGCGGAAGTTATTGTGGAGGGCTTATATCAGGGCGGGCAAAACAATTTTGCCGCCAAAAAACTGATGACCCAATGCCCTTCAAAATACAAAAAAAGAGAAAGCTGAACTTTCGCTCCCTCCCCTCCCTTTTGGACGTAAACGGGCCTGCCCCACTCCTTGCGGGCGGCGGCACTGTTTGCGTGTTTGAAAGGCTGAAAGGCGCAAAGGCGAATGCAACCGTTTTTTACATGGAGCGCTGAATGTATATTTTTGCCTTTATCCTGCTGGTGGCGGCCTTCTTGACGGCTATTTTCGGGTCAGGCGCGGCGGCCGCGCAGATCTGGCAAAAACAGAACCAAGGTGTGGGCTTGGTGGAAAAAGCCTCCGCCGCTGTTACCGCCCTTATGGGGGCATCTTCTTTCATCCTGCTGGCCGCCCTGGTCAACAACGACTTTTCCCTGGAATATGTGGCCGGCCATTCCGACCGCCTGCTGCCGCTCTTTTACCGTCTGACCGTCTTCTGGGCCGGGCAGGAAGGCTCCATCCTCTTTTGGGCGTTGAGTACAAGCATCTTCGGACTCTTCTTTCTGACCTCCGGCGGATACGCCCGCCTGCTTCCGGAAACCAGGCTCTGGTTTTGGATGTTTTTTCTGGCGGTGCAGGGGTTTTTTCTGCTCATCATCACCGGTTGGAGCAACCCCTTCATCACCCTCAGCCCCGCGCCGGAAGACGGGCAAGGGCTTAACCCCCTGCTGCAGAACCCCGGCATGATTTTTCACCCGCCCTTGCTTTTTCTCGGTTACGCCGGTTTTGCCGTGCCCGGCTGTCTGGCCCTGGCCCAGGCCAACAGCGGCGGACACACGGCCGAAGGCACGTGGACCGCGCTCTGCCGCCCCTTCATTCTCATCGCCTGGATTATGCTCAGCGCCGGAATCATCCTGGGCGCGTGGTGGGCTTATATGGAACTGGGCTGGGGCGGCTACTGGGCCTGGGACCCGGTGGAAAACGCCTCGCTCCTCCCCTGGCTCATCGCCACGGCCTTTTTGCACACCTCTGTGCTGGAAAAAAAACAGGGGCAGCTCCCCCGCCTGAATATCTGCCTGATGGGTCTGACCAGCGCCTCCGCCTTTCTGGCCACCTACATCGTGCGCAGCGGAGTGGTGCAGTCCGTACACGCCTTCCCCGACGGCGGGGTCGGCGGCCCCCTGTTATGCTTTATCTTATTGAGTCTGGCCGTTATTCTGGTCAGCGCCATGGCCGGGCGCTTTCCGTTGCCGCGCACGCCCCTGCCGGACGAAAAAAGCCTTTTGCCCCTCCTGATGAGTTTTATTCTGCTCTTTCTCACCGTCATGATCCTGGTAGCCACGCTCTGGCCGGTAATCAGCGCCGCCTTGTCGGTCCTTTCCAATCAAGATACTCTGGCCAGGGGACTGGGGGCGGAATCGTACAACCGCGCCTGCCTGCCCCTCTTTGCCATGCTGACCGCCGCGCTGGCCTTTTGCCCCTGGCTGTTCGTCTTCGGCTGGCGGCGCTGCCGCAAAACCATCGGCCTGCTGTTCGCTCTGCTGTTCATGGGCACAATCCTGTTCTTTTATCTGATGGCGGACATATCCGGCCAAATGGGAGCAAACGCCCCGCAGCCGGCTGATGTTATGGCGCGGGATGGACTCTACGGCCTGACCGCGCCTCTGGCCGCCGCCGCCGCTGTTACCGCCCTTTTCAGCCTGATCCTTCTGGCCTTCAGGCACAGGGCTATTTTTCGCCCCGCCGCCCTGCCCGCCCACCTTACCCATGCCGGTCTGGCCCTGATGGTGCTGGGCGTGGCTTTTTCCGGCCCGTACAAAATGGAAACAGAAATCCGCCTTAAACTGGGAGAAAGCGCCCAACTCGGTGCCTATGCCTTTCGCCTGGATCGTCTGTATGAAGACAGCAGCCCAGGCTACATGGCCCACGCGGCGCAGGTATCCGTCGGCCGTGCGGGTGCCGCCCTGGGAGAACTGCACCCGCAGCGCCGTCAGTACGAAAAATACCGCGGACAGCAATTTCTTGAATCTGACACCATCTTCAGCCTGGGTAACGAAATATATGTTTCGCTGCTCTCTGACGATGAGGAAGAGCAAAGCGCCGACCTGCGTCTGGCGGTCAACCCCTTAGTCAACTGGATTTGGGTCGGCGGGGTGCTGCTCTGTCTGGCCCCCCTGGGCGGACTGCGGCAAAGAAAAAAATACCTGGAAGAAGCGGACGGAAAGGTTCCGGCGGAAGAAAAGGCAGCGCCCGCCGCGCGGCCTGCAAAAAGCGCACCCGCTGCGGAAGAAGCGAAAAAAACAGCGGCCCGCTTAAGCCCCAAGGACGCCGGCGGTAAAAAGAAGAAACCTGCCGCCCGTAACAAGTAACGGATGACTTGAGCGCGCCATGCTGCTGCGTTTGGACAAGGTAGCCAAATTTTACGGCCGTAAGATAATCTTCAAAGGGGTCAGCCTGGAACTGGAGGCGGGGCGGATTCTGCTGCTCTGCGGTGCCAACGGGGCGGGCAAGAGTACCCTGCTCAAGATCATGGCCGGGCTGATCCGGCCGGATGCCGGACGGGCGGCGCACACCCTGACGACAAACGGCCGCCTGGGGTACATGGGGCATCAGACCTTCATTTATCCAGCCATGAACGCGCTGGAAAACCTGCGTTTCTGGGCCGGTATGCACGGCCTGGAGTATAGGGCAAGCGACCTCGCCGCGCTCCTGCAACGGGTCAATTTGCTCCCCTTCGCGGCGGAAAAAGCCGGGGCCTTTTCACGCGGCATGGCCCAGCGGCTGAACTTGGCCCGTATTCTGTTGTTGGAACCGGAGCTGCTCCTGCTGGACGAGCCGGCCACCGGCATGGACGCTCCCTCCAGGGCCATGCTGGAGGCGGAGATTATTGCCGCCGCCGCCCGAGGGGCGGGCATAGTCTGGATCAGCCACAGCCTGGAAGCGGATCTGCCCAGGGCGCACCAGGCGGCGCTGCTGGAGGGGGGGCGTCTGGCCTTTCTTGGGAGCGCGACGGATTACGCGCGCCTGCTGACAGGAGCGGGGGCATGATCCGGGCGGCCCTGCTTATGGCCCGCAAAGACCTGCTCCTGCTCTGCGCGCGCGGTGCCGGGCTGGCCCAGGCCCTGCTGCTCGGCCTGCTGCTGCTCTTTATTTTCAGCCTGGCCCGGGGCATAGCCGAAGAATTTTCCGCCCAGGCCGCTTCCGCTGTGTTCTGGATGGCCACGCTCTTCTGCCAGGTACTCATTTTCAACGCCCTGTACGCCCTGGAAGAAGACAACGGCCAGCGCCAGGCCCTGCTCATGCTGCCCGTCCCGGAGCAAAGCATATGGGCGGGCAAGGGTTTGGCCGGAATGGTCATTCTTTTGGCGGCCCAAGGCGTATTTATCCCGGCCACCGTGGTTTTTTTGGATCAGGACATCCAAGGCGGCCTCCTGGGCGGACTACGCCTGATCCTCACGGCCGATCTGGGTCTGGCCGCCGCAGGGTCGCTCTTGGGCGCTCTCGCCCAGGGCCGCGCCGCCAGGGAGTCGCTGCTCAGCGTTATCATCTTTCCCCTGCTGCTGCCGCTGCTCCTGGCCGCCATACGCCTGGGAGCTGAGGCCATCTCCGGTGCCGGGCTGGAGGAGGCGGAAAACTGGTTCAGGCTGCTGCTTGTTTTTGACGGGCTTTTTCTGGCCGCAGGGCTTGCCCTGTTCGGTTTCATTTACAACGCGCAGGAGTAGCGCATGCAACGCCGCGTTTCTTACATTTATGCCGCCCCTGTTCCGGCCCTGCTGGGCGGACTGCTCATGGCCGCCTCGCAGCTCATGATCGTCCTGGTCGCCCCGGTGGAAGAACGCATGGGGCTGATCCAAAAAATCTTCTACCTGCACCTGCCCCTGGCCTGGTGGGGTCTGTTCAGTTTTTTTATGGTCTTTGTCTGTTCCTTGCTCTATCTTTTGCGCCGCGACTTTTTTTGGGACGCCCTGAGTGAGGCCGCCGCCGCATGCGGCCTGCTGCTGGCGGTTCTGGCCCTGGCCACAGGCTCCATCTGGGCGCGCATATCCTGGAACACATGGTGGACCTGGGACCCGCGCCTGACCACCACCCTGGTTCTATGCTTCATTTATGCCGGCTTTCTGCTGATACGGCGCATGGACATGACCCCGGAACGGCGCGGCGGCGTGTCCGCCGCCCTGGGCATCATAGCCTTTCTGGATGTGCCGCTGGTCTTTTTTTCCGCCAGGCTCTGGCCGCAGACCATCCACCCCCAAGTAGTCACCCAGGGCCAGGGAGGGGGGCTGGACCCTTCCATGCGTCTCACTTTAATCTGCTGCCTGATCAGCTTCGGCTTTTTGTGGGCCGCCCTGCTCACCTTGCGCTTCCGCCTGGGCCGGCTGGAAGAAGTCCTGAACGCCCGCCTTCTTGTCCAAGAACCGGAGACAGCGGGCAATCATCCCCAAAACAACGAGGAGAAAAATAATGGATAAAGCAAGCTGGCTCACTTATGCCTTCGCCCTGGTCTGGATCGGCCTGGGGGCGTATATAACGGCGCTGCTGCTGCGCCTGCGCGGACTGGAACTGCGCCTGCGCCTGATGGAAGAACAAGCGGATGCCTCTCTATCCCCTCAACCACCCCAAAGCAGGTAGCCCATGTCATACTCTGTCAGAAAAATTAACCGCTTTGTACTCCTGCTCGTGTTCTCCGGGCTGGTGCTGATGTTCGTCGCCTCTTTCAGCTACAGATTAAGCAACCCTTCACTCTTTAAAAGCATAGCCGAAAACCGTTCCGGACGCGGCAGCCAGTCCGGCCAGAGCATGGGGCAAGGCATGGACCCCAAGCTGATGGAGCAGGTGGGCGAACTCATGGCCAAACTCAAAGAGAACCCCAACCATTTTGAAACGCGCATGGCGCTGGCCGAGCTTTTCGCTACGGCCCAGGACCCGGCCAGCGCGGCCGTGCATCTGCAAAAGGCCGTCAGCATAAAGCCGGACGATGCCCAGGCGCATTTCAACCTGGGCGTTGTCCGGCATGACCTGGAGCAGTTCGCGGAAGCGGCGGCCGGCTACGAGCGCTCCCTGTCCCTGGAAGAATCGCCCATAACCATGTATTATCTGGCTACGGTATATTTCGAACATCTGAATAAACGGGCAGAAGCCCGCAAACTCTTCGAGCGTGTGGCCGCAAACGCCGAATCTCCTGATTTTTTGCGCGAACGCGCCCGCTTGGCCCTGAAAATGTTTGAAGGCGGCCAAAGCAACTGACGCATATCCTGAATAACATTTGCTTGAATCAGCGCATATTGACTTTGAGGTTATACATTATTGGGGCTATCGCCCCAAACCCATCCGGGGGGAATAATTCCCCCCCGGCCCCCCGATCATTACGGCAATTTCGCACGGCCATACCGCCTGTGGCGGCTTTTGGGGCAAACTTGAAGGGGGATATGGGGTGCCTTGCTCTTATGCCGATGTGGCGGTAAGGATAAGGCGGCAGCACATGGGTGAACATGCCCATTTTCGCCCCACAGGCGGGGCAGCGGAGCGGCAGCCCCCGCTTGACGTGGCGCGTCAGGGGGCGGGTCGCTGCAAATTCCCCTTGCAAGGGGCATCTTTGTGGTTTAATTTTGCTAATTAAACCCTGAGCGCGGCTCACGCCGTCTGAAACGGAGGTTCACATGAGCATCCCCATTTCCAAGGGGCTGACTTTTGACGATGTACTGCTGCTGCCGGGGTACTCGGAACGCACTCCAGACCAGGTAGAGGTTAGTTCCCGCCTCACTGCCGACATCGCGCTGAGCATACCCATTGTATCTTCCGCCATGGATACGGTAACTGATGCGGGACTGGCCATTGCCATGGCCCGCAACGGCGGTATGGGGGTGATCCATAAGAATATGGATATCAAGGCACAGAAGCGCGAAGTGGAAAAGGTCAAAAAATCCGAGAGCGGGATGATCAGCGACCCGATCACGGTCGGCCCCAACGACAGCGTGGCCCAAGCCCTGGATCTCATGCGCGCCTATCGGGTTTCGGGGCTGCCGGTGGTGCGCGGAACCAAGCTGGCGGGCATTCTCACCAATCGTGATACGCGCTTTGTCAAAGACATGGAAAATACGGCGGTAAAAGAAGTGATGACCAGCCGCCGTCTGATCACCGTGCCGGTGGGCACCACTCTGGAAGAAGCCAAAGAGCTGCTGCACGCCAACCGTATAGAAAAACTGCTGGTGGTGGACGGCGACAAGCGGCTGCGCGGCCTTATCACCATGAAAGATATTGAGAAGGTGCGCAAGTATCCCAACTCCTGCAAAGACAACCTGGGACGCCTGCGTGTGGGCGCGGCTGTAGGCGTGGGGCAGGACTGCCTGCCCCGCTGCGAAAATCTGCTGGCCGCCGGGGTGGATGCGCTGGTGCTGGATTCGGCCCACGGGCATTCGGCCAATGTACTCAGGGCCATATGCGACATACGCGCGTCCTTTCCTCGCTGCCAGTTGATCGCGGGCAATGTGGGCACTTACGCCGGAGCCAGGGCCGTGCTGGAGGCAGGGGCGGACGCGGTGAAAGTGGGCATAGGGCCTGGCTCCATTTGCACCACCAGGATAGTCGCCGGCATCGGCGTGCCCCAGATCACGGCCGTTATGGAGGCCGCGCGCGCAGCCAAGGAAATGGACCGTTGCCTCATTGCCGACGGCGGCATCAAATACTCCGGCGACATTGTCAAGGCCCTGGCTGTGGGCGCGCAAACCGTGATGATCGGCGGCCTGTTCGCGGGCAGCGAGGAAAGCCCCGGCGAAACCATCCTTTACCAGGGGCGCACCTACAAGATCTACCGGGGCATGGGATCCATAGACGCCATGCGCGAGGGCAGTTCCGACCGCTATTTCCAGAGCGACAGCAAAAAATTTGTACCGGAAGGCATTGTGGGGCGCGTACCCCACAAGGGACATCTTTCCGAAATTATCTATCAACTGGTGGGCGGTCTGCGCGCAGGTATGGGCTATGTGGGCGCAAGCTCCATTCCCGATCTGCAAGCCAAGGCCCGCTTGGTGGAAATATCCCAGGCCGGGCTGCGCGAAAGCCACGTGCATGATGTGATCATCACCAAAGAAGCGCCCAACTACCAGACGGACAACTCCTGAAAGCGCCATGTTCGGCATAAGCTCCTTTGAACTGCTCGTCATTCTGCTGGTAGGCGTGATCGTACTCGGTCCCGAACGCCTGCCCAAAATTCTACGCCTGGCGTCCCGCGCGGCTTCGGAACTGCGCCGCCTCACCACAGACCTGCAAAGAAGCATCAACCTGGAAGCGCACCTGCATGAGCATAACGCATCATTGAAAGAACAGGCGCGGGACCTTTTTTTCG
>JAITGZ010000247.1 GCA_031280335.1 Deltaproteobacteria bacterium
CCCGGAGTACATCTATACACCATGAACAAGGCGGAGACCTGCCTTAAAATTATGGAACTGGCCGGTTGACGTACTCCCCGGCCTGAAGACCGTGCTTTTACGGCGCTTCGGATAAAAAGGCCGTACCCGCCGGTTGATTTCCCGGCCCGAAGCACGGCTTCGGGCCGGGAAATCTTATGGGGAGGGGTTACTACCCGGGGTGATGGCAGTCGGTCCCGGGTTTTACGCCGCTACATGGGCGTAAAGTTCTTGCGCCTCGGTATGGCCGGGGTTTTTATCCAGCAGAATTTCCAAATGACTTTTGGCTTCATCCATATTGCCCAGGTAACTTAAGCACCCGGCCAGGCTGAAACGCACAGCATCGTTGTTGGCACCGTCCAGGGCGGCCTCCAGGCGGGGGATCATCTCATCCACCCTGGTCAGTTGATAGGCCAGCTTCAACATGGAATTCAAGGCCAGAATATTGTCGGAATTCAAATCCAGGGCCTTGCCGAAGCAGCCGAAAGCCTCTTCCGCCGCGCCTTCTTCCATACGCACCAGCCCCAAACCGGTAAGGGCCTTGTCACCGGGGGCCAGATCCAACGCCGCCTGATACTGCCTGCCCGCTTCTTCCAAATTGCCCCGCTGCACGGCTATGGCCGCCAGCCCGAAGAACGGATCCGCGTGGCCGGTTCCGCAAACCGCCGCCTTACGATAATATTCAGCGGCTTTTTCCAGTTCGCCCATAAACAGATAGCACTCGCCCAACTCACGATTGATTTCATAATCAATATGCTTGCTCATAAGCCCCTCTCCATGCTTGCGCGACCGCCCTGCTTGTTTTGCGATCGCCGGTTTCAAGTTGATCTTGTCGAAACTTAAGCAAAATATGTGCCAAGTTTTCATCAGAGCATATTAACTTTAAGACGATCTGCGCGGCATCAACGGCGAAAGTGAATTTTGACCCAATGCAGAGGGTACCTGGGGGAATCATTCCCCTCGGATGGGACATGGGGCGACAGCCCCAAAACTGACCGGACTCCTCCTGTAATTTTTTTGACGCCTGCAAAAAATATATTTGTAATTTCAATGATATATCGCACTTGGTATATCCTTTGCTTAAGCTGCGGATGAACGGGCGGCAAAATTTGCCGGGCCGTCCGCCGGCCATGCGCGCGGGGAGCGCGAATAGGCCGAACCCACAAGGAGGGTGATATGAAAAGCCTGTTTACCCCTACCATGCATCTGGTTGGCAAGGTCATGGACATGCAGCTCAAGCGTCAGAATGTCGTCATGAGCAATGTCGCCAATGTGCGTACCCCCAACTACCGGCCCAGGGTGCTGGAGTTTGAAAAAGAGCTGCAATCCGCCCTGAGCCTGGAGGCCAGGGGCAAGCTCAGCCGCACCGGCGCCGGGCATCTGCCCGGGGTTTTCGACCCCCAAACCTTCGGCCCGGAGTGGGATAAAAAATTTGTGCCGCGTCAAGCCCACGGCGAAGACCGGGTTGACCTGGACAAAGAAATGACCCTGCTGGCCAAAACCTCTTTACAGTACAATACCATGAGTACGGTGATAAAGAGCAATTTTGACGGTGCGCGCAACGTCATCACGGAGGGTTCAAAATAATGGATTTCATGACTGCTTTGGATATCAGCGCCTCGGCTCTGACCGCCGAGCGCACCAATATAAATATCACCTCCATGAATCTGGCCAACGTCAAAACCACCCGCACGGTGGGAGGCGGCCCTTACCGCCGCAAGACCACCATTATGGCGGCCATTCCCGTGGACGATTCTTTCAGCTCGCAGATGCGCAGCGTGCTGGACCGCGAGTTGCGCGGCGTGCGGGTGATGCATGTGGCCACTGACCGGCGTCCGCTCAAACTGGTCTATGAGCCGGGACATCCGGATGCCAATGCCGATGGCTATGTGGCCTATCCGGACATAAATGTGGTGGAGGAAATGGCCAACATGATGACCGCGCAGCGCGGTTACGAGGCCAACGTTACCACAGTGGACACCATCAAGGCCATGTATAACAAGGCCCTGGAAATAAGCCGCTGAAGCGGAAGGGACGCCCCATGATCAACATCCAGAAAGCAGGACTCGACGCTTACGCCACCGCCATGCGCAACTTCAGCAAGGCGGAGCGATCCTCCCAGGCCTTTCACCTTAAAGCGGAAGCCCCCAAGGTGGCTGATTTTTCCGAAACCTTGCGCACATCACTAAATGAAGTGAATGATTTACATCTGCAAAAGGACAGGATGATCCAGTCCTTTGCCTCCGGCGAAACCCAGAACGTGCATGAATTGATGATTTCTCTGCAAAAGGCCGGTCTGGCCATGAGCCTGACCGCCGCCGTGCGCAACAAAGTGCTGGAAGCCTACAAGGAACTTAACCGTATCCAATTTTAAACCCTGAACGCCGGAGGGGGTCAACCCGCCGCGCTGCTACGGATGGCGGACGCTTGTGCCGCCGTCACCCATGGGAGTGAAACATGCCCAACGCCTTGAACGAAGTTGTTGATAAAGTAAAAGGATTCTGGCACGGCATCAATTTTACCCAGCGCATGCTGGTGGGCGTCATCGCCATGCTGGTTATCAGCGCCTTTTTCATCCTGATTTTCATGATGAACCAGACCCCTTACCAGCCGCTCTATACCAACCTGGCCCCTGAAGACGCCAGCCGGGTGATCAAAAGTCTGGATGCCCAGAAGATCAAATACAAATTGGCCGACAACGGCTCGGCCATACTGGTGACCGAAGACCAGGTCCACCAGCTGCGCATACGCATAGCCGGCGAAGGCAACGTCCTGGGCCAGGGCATAGGATTTGAAATTTTCGACGAGATCAAGGTCGGTCAAACGGACTTTGTGCAAAAAACCAATTACCAGCGCGCCCTGCAAGGCGAACTGGCCAGAACCATCTCGGAATTGCCCATGGTGGAAAGCGCGCGCGTACACCTCTCCATACCCCAGCGCAGCCTTTTCATTGAAGACCAGCAGAAACCCTCCGCCGGCGTGATGCTCAAGCTCAAAGACGGCCGGCGCATGGACAGTAAAGATGTACTCGCCATTGTCAATCTGGTGACCATGGCCGTGGAGGGCCTAAGCAAAGAGAGGGTATCCGTTACCGACTCCACAGGCAAAACTCTTTTTCAACCGGAAGAGGAAGGTTCCCTTTTCGGCATGACCAGCGCCCAGTTTGAACAGCGCATGCTGACCCAGCAAAATCTGGAACGGCGCATTGAAGACCTGCTCAGCCCGGTTGTCGGCCCAGGCCGCATCATCGCCAAAGTCAATGTGGTCATGGACTTCAGCCAGAAAACCATCCGCAAGGAGCTTTACGACCCGGATGTAAGCGTGGTGCGCTCTGAAACCCGCATGGAAGAACAAACCCAGGGCCGGGCCAATCTGGAATCCGGTGTACCGGACGTGAATTTTCGCGGCGACGGTCTGGCGGACAGCACCAGCACCCAGTCCAGTAATCGCGAAGAACGCGCCACCAACTACGAAATCAACAAAGAAGAACAGAACATCATCGGCAGCGTGGGCGACATAAACCGCCTGAGCGTGGCCGTGATTGTGGACGGCACCTACGTCCCCAACGAAACCGGTGAACTTACCTTTGTGCCGCGCAGCGCCGAAGAGATCAAAAACATCCGTCAGCTGGTGGCCAACGTGGTGGGCTTTGATTCCGCCCGCGGCGATACCATAGAAGTCAGCAACATCCCCTTCGGGCCGCAAGTGACGGACGAATCGCAAAACGTGGCCCAGCTTCTGGCCGACTACGCCCTGCGCCTGGGCAAGCCTTTCCTGAACGCCTTTCTCATACTGCTCTTCCTGCTCATCGTTGTGCGCCCCGTGGTCATGGCCCTGATCCGGCCCAAAGTGGAGGGCGAAATGCTCGAAGAACTGTCCGGACTGCCCTCCGGCGAAGAAAGACTCGCCCTCATGGAAAGCGACGACGAAGAAATGGACGCCATGGCCATTCTGGAAAAAATCGAGGACATCAAGGCCCATGCCCTGCACCTGAGCGAACAGAATATGGAACAGGCCCTGGGCATCATCCGCAATTGGATGAAAAAAGTCGATGCCAACGCCAAAAACCAGACCCCGGCCAAAGCGGCCTGATCCCCCCGCCTCCAAAAACCAACGGCGGCCTC
>JAITGZ010000016.1 GCA_031280335.1 Deltaproteobacteria bacterium
GGACGGCAAACCGACCATGGATATGAGCCAGCAGGAGGTGGTCAAGGCCATACGCGGCCCTAAGGGGAGCAAGGTTGAACTGCTCATCCTGCATAAAGATACGCATGCCCCGGTGAGCGTAAGCATTGAGCGCGCTTCCGTACCCCTGCGCAGCGTGCGGGCGCGTTACGTGGAAGACGGCTTTTTATGGGTACGCCTGACCCGCTTCAGCGAAAAGACCACCAACGAGTTGAACGAAGCCCTGGACAGCGCGCGCAAGCAAACCACCCTGAAGGGGATCATTCTGGATGTGCGCAATAACCCCGGCGGCTTGCTGGATCAGGCCGTGAGCGTCTCGGACGTTTTTTTGCAGGATGGCCTGATCGTCTCCATGAAAGGACGCTCCGCCGCGCGTCAGCGTGAATTTACGGCGCGCAAGAGCAGCCGGGACGTATCCGAGCCGGTGGTGGTGCTGGTTAACTCCGGCTCCGCCTCCGCCGCCGAGATCGTGGCCGGGGCCCTGCAGGATCGCAAGCGGGCCGTACTGGTGGGCGAACGTACCTTCGGCAAGGGTTCGGTGCAGGAAATAAAACCGGTGGGGGACGCGGCCATTAAATTAACCACCCACATGTACTATACCCCCAGCGGGCGCTCTATTCAGGCGTCGGGCATCGATCCTGATCTGGAAGTTCCCTTTGAAACGCCCAGGGAAAACGCCGAAAGCGCTCAGCGTATGCAGCTGCGCGAGCAGGACCTTTCCCGCCACCTGAAAAGCGCGGACAAAGACAAGGCCAAGGGGGACGGCTTTAAGCCGGATCCGGAGGCGGTCTCCATGCTGGAGCGGGACAATCAGCTGCGCATGGCCCTGCAGGTGCTGAAAAGCCTGCCCAGAATCCAGGAATTGAGCTGGAAAAAGTAAGCATTTTGTTCCATCCGGATACGAAGGGGGCGGAGAACGCATGAAAAGGCCCCTGCTTTTTGCGGTGTCGGCGGTCTTCGGTCTGGCTGTCCTGGGTTGTTTTTTTTTCGCTCCCGGAGCGCTGCGCAAAGGGAGGGAGGTACGTCCGGACATGGAGCGGAACATGGCCGGGCTTATGTATGAAGAAGCGCCGGCCATCGGTTTTACGGACTACATAAACCAGGCGGACTATGCCCTGGCCCAGACCATGCGCCGTCTGGGCGTGTCTTCCGCCGGGCTGAGCCTGCTTTCTGTGGAACTTCGGGAGCATGGGGGCCGTTTATATCAGGAAAGGCATATTGCCCTGGCCGGGGTGGGTGATGCGGCTTTTTTCGCGCGCGCCCTGCGGGATGCGCTCATTGCCTGGGCCGAACGGGCGGCCCTGCTGCGCCGGGAGGATTTGCCGGCCGGAATGAGGGACGCGGCCCCCCCTTCTGCCGCAGGGGAAGGGGAGTGGTTTATTGTACTGGATGGCGTAATCACGCACCGCCTGTCTTTAAGTTCGGCCCCTCCCGCGGACAGGCACGGCGCGTCCCGGCCGCGCCTGGTGATCGTCATGGACGATCTGGGTGAATCCAGGCAGGCAGCCGCGCGCTTGCGCGCATTGGACTTCAAGGTTACTTTCGCCGTCTGGCCGCGCGGCACCCATGCCGGTGAAGTGGCGGAGCTGGCCCATGAACAGGGGCTTGAGGTGCTGGTACACCAGCCCATGGAACCCCTGGATTATCCGGCGGTCAACCCTGGCCGGGGGGCAATGCTTGCAGGCATGGGACGGGAAGATATTCTGCGTACCCTGGACGAAAGTTTGCGGCTGGTGCCCCACGCCTCCGGCCTGAACAACCATATGGGTTCGCTCCTGACCCAGGATGAAGGCGCCATGCGGGTGGTGGCGCAGGAGGCGCGGCAGCGCGGCCTGTTTATTCTGGACAGCCTCACGCACCAGGGCAGCCGCCTGGCGGGGGCGGCGCTGCAAGAGGGCGCGCGGGCACTGAAAAGGGATATTTTTCTGGACGAAGAAGCGCGCAGGGATAAGGTACTGGAGCAGCTGCGCCGGGCCGAACGCATATCTGTTGTGCGCGGGCAGGCCATAGCCATAGGGCACCCCCTGCCTGCCACCCTGGACGCGCTGGAAGATTGGCAGCGCCTTCGCGATCAGGAGATAGAGATTGTCCGCCTGGCGGATCTGGATTTTCTCAATTAGAGCAATCTCGCGGCGAAATTGCTCTAAAATTAATTCGCCTTGGAGCGTTTCAAGGTTAACCGGCATGTGAAGGAGGAGGGGATGATCAAGCTTGGGGTCATGGGCTGCGGCAATATGGGCGGCGCGCTGCTGCGCGGCTGGGCTGCGGCGGAGGAGCTGCGCGGGCGCGTATCCCTGCTGGCCTACGATTGTTGCATGGAGCGCTGCGCCCTTGAGGGGGTAAACCCGGCCGCCTCCGCCGCCGTTCTGGCAGCGCAGGCGGATGTGCTGGTCCTGGCGCTCAAACCGGGGCAAATACCCGCCGCCTTGCGGGAGGTGGCGTCTTGTCTCAAACCCGGCGGCCTGATCATCTCCATCGCCGCCGGGTTGGGACTCAAGCCGATTAAAGAGAGCGCGGGCGGGGGGAATCCGGCGGCCTTGGTACTGCCCAATACCCCGGCCAGAGTGGGGCGGGGCGTTTTTGGCATATGTCTGGATGATCCGGCGCTGAAGGAGGAGCAGCGCCGTCTGACGCTGGATTTATTTGCCGCCCTGGGGCAGACCCTGGTACTGCCGGAATCTTCTTTGAACGCCTTTTCCGCCCTGATGGGCTGCGGCCCCGCCTATATTTATTATTTTTTGGACGCTCTGACCGAGGCCGGGGTCTGCCTGGGCTTTTCCAGGGAGGAGGCCGCGCGTCTGGTGCTGGCGCTCTGCGCCGGGTCAACGGCCCTGGCCGAGCAAAGCGGGCAGCCCCTGCCCCTGCTGCGGGAGCAGGTCTGCTCTCCGGCCGGAACGACCATTGCGGCCATGAACAAGCTTGACCGCGAGGCCGTACGCGGGCATATTGTGGATGCGGTGCTGGCCGCCTTTGAAAAAGGCAAGGTTCTTTCCACACTCATTTGAGCAGCCGTACGGCTGAACTGAAGCGGACGGACATGACATGAAAACAAAAATTATAGCCACCATTGGTCCTTCATCCGATACGCCGGAAAAAATGAAAGATCTGCTCAACTCCGGGGTCAGCGTCTTCAGGCTTAATTTCTCCCATGGCAATGCCGGCAAGTTTGAGAGCATAGTCAAGGACATACGCCGGGTGGAAAAAGAACTGCAAAAACCCGTTACCATAATGCAGGATTTGGCCGGTCCCAAGATACGCATAGGGGATCTGGTCGATCCCGTCACCTTCCGCGCGGGGGATTTTGCCCTGTTGGGGCCAAAGGCCCCCGCTAAACCCGGTGAAGTATCCTGGATTCCTTTCACGGATAACAAGATTCTGGACAATATGGAAGTGGGCGACCGGCTGGTGCTGGCGGACGGTACCTTGCAGCTTATGGTGCGGGAAAAGCGGGCGGACGGTCTTTTTGCGCTGGAGGCGCAAAATTCCGGCATTGTTACCTCACGCAAGGGCCTGGCCTTGCCGGGCAAATCTGTGAAGGTCCCGGCCCTGACCGAAAAAGACAAGCAGGATTTGCGCGATGGCCTGCGCCTGGGGGTGGACGCCGCAGCCCTCTCTTTTGTGCAGACGCCGGAAGATATTCTGGAGGCCAAAGAGATCATCCGCTCCCAGGGCAGGAACATCCCGGTGGTGGCCAAGCTGGAGCGCCAAAACGCCGTGGATCGCCTGGAAGACATTTTGAAGGTGGCGGACGTGATCATGGTGGCCAGGGGCGATTTGGGCATAGAATGCCCGCTGCCCTCCCTGCCCGGCATACAGAAGCGTATTATCCGCGCCTGCAACCGCGCCGGTAAACCGGTGATCGTGGCGACCCAGATGCTTCTTTCCATGGTGGGCAGCCCCAGCCCCACCCGGGCGGAAACCACCGATGTGGCTAATGCCGTACTCGACGGCGCGGATTGCGTTATGCTGTCGGAGGAAACGGCCATGGGCAGCTTCCCGGTGGAAACGGTGCGTTTTATGCGCTGGATCACCGGCGAGGCGGAAACCTTGATGGCGGAACGTAAAATAAATCTTAACCTGCCTGAAGCGGACAACGCGCCGGAGTTTCTTTCTTATTCCGCCTGTTTATTGGCGGACAAGAGCGCTTCGGTGGCCCTGGTGGCGCACAGCATGTCCGGAGCGGCGGCCAGAGGTCTTTCCGCCCGTAAACCCATCCAGCCGATTTACGCCCTCACGCCCGTGCCCGCTGTGGTGCGTTACCTGAATTTTTCCTGGGGGGTGATCCCTGTGTTGGCGGACGAAGGGCGCAAAGGGCATCTGGAGCGGGTGGAGGATTTTGTGGATTCCTTCAGTGGTTTCAAAAAGGGAGATCAGGTGGTCATTACCGCCGGCCAACCGCACGCGGGCGAGGAAACCACAGGGACAAACCTGGTAAAGATTTATAGGAAATAGGCTTAGTTATGGTTGTTTCCAAAAGTATTTCAGAGGAGTACTACCAGATCAGCGAGGCGGTACTTTCCAGCTTCCACAAGTACAGGATGCCTTTGGACCTGTTTGTGCTGGATGAAAAAACCGCTCAGCTCAATCCATATTATAAAAAAGACAGCCGGTTGAACAACGAGCAGGCGGAAAAAATCCACACCCTGTGTCATGAGGGCAATTTGTTTGTTTCGCGTGCGGATCACGCGGTTTATTCACAGCACATCGTCAAGCAGCTGGATTTGGTGCTGGTGGATGGAAATCTCAAGGAAAGCGAGGTGGCGGATATTATTATCCGCGCCCTGGGTCTGCGCTTGTCCGAATTCATGGAACAGCCGATCAAAATGCTTTTTCAGGGACTTCTGAGCGACTGCATGGTCTTTACCGAATATCTGTGGGCGGACAATCACCGCATCAAGCTGTTCATGCGCCGTCTGCACCAGGCGGAATACAGCCTGATCAATCATTCTGTGAACACGATGATCATCGGGGTCTGGCTCTTTATGAACGCCAAAGGCGAGGAACTG
>JAITGZ010000019.1 GCA_031280335.1 Deltaproteobacteria bacterium
TCAAACCCGACTCGCTATTCCTTTGTCAAAGAACCATACCGGCCTAGGCCGGCCCCGCCTGTTTCAAGGCGCGAAAGAATACTCTAGCCAACAAACAACGCACAGTCAAGAACTTTTATAAAAAAACTTGACTGGGCCGCAAATTTCAGGGCAACATTACGGGCATGAAAAGCCACGCCACTGTTTCCTGTACGCCCGCCTGCACAGCGGGGCTGCGCGGGGCCGTTCTGGCCGGAGGACTGAGTTCGCGCCTGGGACTGGATAAAGCCGGACTGCGCCTTACGGAAGAAGGCCCGGATCTGCTCGCCCGCGCCGCTCTATTGCTGCGTTCATTGGGACTGCCCCCCCTGGTGGTGGGACGGCAACACACGGATTTTGACTGGATTTACGACGCCACGCCCGGTCAGGGGCCTCTGGGCGGCATCGTCGCGGCCTTGCGTCATGCCCAGGGGCCGTGCCTGGTTATTTCATGCGATCTGCCTTTTATGGACGCCCCCACCCTGCTCCGCCTGCTGGCGGCAAGAGAGACGCGCCCGCCGGCCGCCCTTTATACCGCCTTTTGGCAGCCGGAAACAGGACACACCGAACACCTCGCCGCCATATACGAATACGCCGCTCTGGATCCCCTGGAGCAAGGACTGGGGCGCGGGCTTCTTAAAATATCCCGCATACTCCCGGCAGAAAGCAGACACGGCGTACCGTACAGCCCGCAGGGTTCCCTGCCCTTTTTTAATATCAACTACCCCGCCGACCTGCTCCTGGCTAAAGACTATCTACGCCTGAAAACGAAAGAAGATAAAGCGCCTTAAAGCCCCAAATCTCGCATTATGCCCTGGGCGGCCGCTTTGCCCGCGCCCATGGCCAAAATGACCGTGGCTGCGCCTGTTACCGCGTCCCCGCCCGCATAAACACCTTTCTTACTGGTCAGACCAAAGGCCGCGTCTTTAAGCACCACCCGTCCTTTGGCGTCCGTTTCCAGATCCGCGGCACTTTTGCTGAGCAGAGGGTTGGGGGAATTACCTATGGCCATGATGACGCAATCCGCCTCCAGCTCAAACTCACTGCCCGGCACGGGATGGGGCGCGCGGCGGCCGGACGCGTCCGCCGCGCCCAGTTCCATGCGCAGGCAAAGCAAGCTTTTGACCCAGCCGTGTTCGTCCGCTTCCAGCCGCACAGGCGCGGTCAGCATCTTAAAATCAATGCCTTCTTCTTTGGCGTGCCTGACCTCTTCCAGTCTGGCCGGCAATTCGCGCTCCGTACGGCGGTACACCACGGCGGTCTCCGCTCCCAGGCGTCTGGCGCAACGCGCCGCGTCCATGGCCACATTGCCGCCCCCCACCACTATCGCACGCCTGGCGCGGTATATGGGCGTACGCGCCTCAGGCTCATAGGCCTTCATCAAATTGATGCGGGTCAAAAATTCGTTGGCGGAATAAACCCCGTTCAGGTCTTCTCCCGCAATGCCCATGAACGAAGGCAGACCCGCGCCGCTGCCTATATAAATTGCGGCAAACCCCCTGGAATGCAGCAATTCGTCCAGAGAAACAGACTTGCCGACAACCATGTTGGTTTCCAGAATAACGCCCAAAGCTTCCAGGTTGGCAATCTCTCTGGCCACGATGCCCTTGGGCAGGCGAAATTCCGGGATGCCGTAGGTAAGTACGCCGCCAGCCTGATGCAGGGCCTCAAAAACCGTCACCCGGCAGCCCTGTCTGGCCAGTTCGCCCGCGCAGGTCAGCCCGGAAGGCCCGGAACCGATCACCGCCACTTTAACTCCGCCCGGCGCGCCCGCCCCGGCATCTTTGGCCGAGGGCTCATTTAAAAAACAATCCGCCACAAAACGCTCCAGGTTGCCTATGCCCACCGCCTCCCCTTTTTTGCCCCGCACGCAGTATTGTTCGCACTGCTTCTCCTGTGGGCAGACCCGGCCGCAGATGGCGGGCAGCAGATTCATGCTCTTGATCAGCCTGTGGGCTTCTTCCAGCCTGTCCTCCCGAATTTCCTTGATAAATTCCGGTATGGGCACACCCACCGGGCACCCCTGTACGCAGGGGCGGGTCTTGCAGTTCAGACAGCGCACGGCCTCGGCCCTGGCTTCTTCCGGGGTGTAACCCAAGGCGACTTCAGAAAAACCTTTAATCCGCTCATCCGCCGCCAGCGTGGGCATATGCGCTCTGGCGGCCTTTACCCCGGGTTCAGGCATGGATGACCTCCTTTCCGGTCAAACGGCACAAGTGCCGCCGTTCTTGCTCACGGTACACGGCATTGCGCTTGAGCAGGCGATCGTAATCCACAAGGTGCCCGTCAAAATCCGGTCCGTCCACGCAGGCAAAGCGGGTCTCGCCCCCCACGCTCAGGCGGCAGCAGCCGCACATGCCGGTGCCGTCAATCATGATGGGGTTCATGCTGACTGTGGTTTTAATGCCCTTGGCGCGGGTAAGTTCCGCCACGAACTTCATCATAATAACCGGGCCGATGGCAATAACCTCATCGTAATCCTCCGTAGCGGCAAGCTCGTCCAGGGCGTTGGTAACCAACCCCTTGCGGCCGTAGGAACCATCGTCGGTCATCAGGCAAAAAACCCTGCTGATGGCGCGAAATTCATCTTCCAGCAACACCAGATCCCGCGTGCGGAACCCGGCTATGGTGTGAACCACGCTCCCCTGTTCATAAAGTTTTTTCGCCACGGGATAGGCAATGGCGCAACCCACCCCGCCGCCGACAACGGCCACTTTTTTCAGCCCTTCCGTGCGCGAGGGCAAACCCAGCGGCCCGACAAAATCAGGGATGAAATCCCCCGCCTTTTTTTGATTAAGCAGATAGGTTTCCGCGCCGATGATTTGAAAGATGATGCTGACCGCGCCCGTGTCTCGATCAAAATCCGCCACGGTGAGGGGAATGCGCTCTCCCTCATCATCCGCCCTCAGGATGATGAACTGTCCCGGCTGCGCCTTGGCCGCGACCTCAGGGGCAAAAAGGGTCATTCTTGTTACTGTGGGATTGAGCGTTTCTTTGCTTAATATTTTGAACATATTATTCTCGTTACAGCGTTTTGGCGATCTCTACTCCGCGAACTTCAAAAAACAATACGGCAGTAACGCCCTGAAGAGGCTCACGTCTTGCGTATCATTGCGCTTTGCATACCCGGCAGGGCTTTCGCCCGGACGGACACCCCGCCCTTCAGGGCGGGCCTTGCTGTATGGTCTTCCGACAGGACCCCACAAAGGAGAACGGGGGATGAAATATCTATTCGTGCTGCACCAGGGGG
>JAITGZ010000046.1 GCA_031280335.1 Deltaproteobacteria bacterium
CGTCTTGTCGTCCACCGTCATGTAGTTGGCCAGCATACCCATACCGCTATTCCTCCATGCTAAATTTCACTAACAGCCTGCCGTTTTCCGTGTAGCTTTCCGCAAGGGTTCCGTACAGCACCGTGTTTTCCCCGTTTTCCCGATAGGTCAAAATCACCCGCGTATGGTCGGCGAAGTCCGGCGAAAACCAGTCGGCCATCACAAGGGGAGGTGTGCCGCGTTCTCGGTTGACGCCTTCGGGCGGTTCTTCACCTAAGCCTTCGTGAACGTAGGCGATTTTCCCGCCGAGCGCGTGGATTCCAATGACGCGGTGAGAGCGCAGCGTCTGCCCGGCAGGGTTCAGGGATATGGCGGTGTTCGGCGTTGTAATAATTTAGGTACATGTTTAGCTGACCCACCGCCTCCGGCAACAGTTTGACCGTCTTTAATTCTATCAGCACGTATGCCCGAAGAATTTTGTTGTAAAAGACCATATCCACATACGAATGAATATTGTTCAGCGTGACGCGCTGCTGTGTGCCAACAAACATAAAACCACGACCAAGCTCCAGCAAAAATTTTTCGATTTGCTGAACAAGGGCTTTCTCCAAGTCGCTTTCCAATAGCGGCTTGTTTTCGGGTATTCCCAAAAACTCAAAAACATACGGATCCTTGATCATGTCCGCTGGACTCGACATTTCAATTCCATGCTGCGCGAGAGACAAAACCGTTTCCTTGTTTGTTTTGCCCTCCGACAATAGCAGCCGTTCATAAAGCGATGTGCTGATTTGCCGTTTCAACTCACGCACTGACCAATAGGAGTTGACGGTTTCTTTCTCATAAAATCTGCGCTTGCTCTCGTCGGAAATGGAAAGAAGCTCACAGTAATGCGACCAACTCAATTTGCCAGACGGCGTCTGGCAAATTGGATATGCCCAATAAAACGACCTCATGTTTTGCAGATTGGAACGTGAAAAGCCTTTGCCAAATTCGGCGGTCAGCGCTTTTGATAACGCGTTAAGCGTCTGCGTCCCGTATTCAGCCCGTTCCTTTTAATTCGGGGCTCCACCCCGAACCCCGCTGGGGGGAATAAGAAAGGGGCATGTTCGCCCCGGCGCAGCCTTGTCCTTGCCGCCCCTTGGCATAATGGCAAGGCACCCCAGACCCCCTTACTATTTTGCCGTCCTTATTTTTAGGCTTCGGCCCCGGCTTCAATTTCCCCGGTCGCGTCGGTTTCGGAGCGTCCTCCGGGATTGCCCAGGAACCCACGAACTGAATGACGCCGGGAATCCTGCCCTCCGCGCACAGTCTCTGAACCTGACGTTCCGTTATGTTCCACCGCCCGGCGGCTTCTTTTACGCTCAAATATCCGTTCATATCGCTTTACCCTCCAAACGCAGTCATGGCAGTCAATGAATCACGATTCGAACCTTAAGTATATTATATTCGTTATAACGACGATTATCAAGAGCTTTTTTTTCGTAACTTTCCATATTTTTTGATTTGGGTCAGTTGACAAAGTAACTGCAACTGGCGGAGGCGCAGGCAGTCGCAGTAAGTCGTACAATCGTGGGGATCGCGTTAAATCTTGCAAATGATCGATATTATATGCAAACCAAAGCGATATTCAGGCGCTAGGCCGGCTTAAAAAAATCTTGCCCGCCATGCTCCAGTGCCGTATGGCCTTGAACAGCGTACCGCAAAATTCGGCAGCGGGGGATTTTTTGAAACAGGCCATATTACTGGCTGCCTACGGGGCTGGCGGCATACAAGGAATGAGCGCTTTGCGCTTTTTTGAAAGCATGGTGCGGCAGGCCTTTCCTTGCGCATCCGTACGCTGGGCCTTTACTTCCGCCTTGTCGCGTCGCCGCCTGGCCAATATCCGCAGAAAGAGCGATTCAGTGCAAAAGGCCCTTTGCCGTCTGGGTTTTGAAAGGTACGACCAGGTTGTTGTGCAGTCTTTGCACCTCATCCCCGGCAGCGAGCATGAGGGCCTGCTGGCGGAGGCCAGGGCGGTATCCGGCGGCGCGCCGCCGGATATACGCGTGGGCGGGCCGCTGCTGCGCGGCGATGGCGATGTGGAAGAAGCCGCGCGGGTTATGCTCGCCCACGCGCCGGAGGAACGCCTGGCGGAAGAGGCGGTGATCTGGGTGGGGCATGGCACCGGGCATAAGGGAAAAACAGCGTACGCCAGCCTGGGTGAGGCCGTGTCCGCGCTTGACCCGCATACCTTTGTGGGTGTGCTTTCCGGCACGCCGGATTTGCCGCATATTTTGGAGCGGCTGCGGGGGCAGGGCATAAACAGGGCCTGGCTCATGCCTTTGTTTTCTGTGTTGGGCAAACACGCCGTTGAGGACGTAAGCGGAGAAGGCGGTTCCGCCTGGGCCGCTGTTTTGCGGCGGAACGGCATCATATGCCGGAGCGTACTGCGCGGCCTTGGGGACTATGAAGGTTTTGCCGCCCTCTGGCTGCATCGCCTGCAAGAGGCCGCCCGGCAGGAAAGAACGCCTGTTTAGGGCATTTCAACTTTGAAATGCCCTGAAAATTTCAGTGTCCCCAGGCTTCTTCCACGACTCTGCCCCTGCCCGACTGCAGATAACGCATTTCGTCAATGTATTGCTCGCATTTGGCCACCGCTTCAGCGGACATGTCTTCGTAGAGCAGTTGGGCCAGGGCTTCCGGGCTGTTTTCATAGGACGTTTTGCGCATGATGATGGAAACGTAGTTGCGGTCAAGGTATTCGCCCAACTGCCAGGTGGGGCAGACAAAGCCCAGGATGACAGGGTTATTGGCGTCATCAAGGTTGCGCCGCACGTGAAAGGCCCGGTTGAAATAGAGGGCGAGCAGGATTTTGAAGATCGCCGCGTCATTAATGCCGGATGAAGCCCCGGCGTTATCCGCTTCCCTGATGCGCTGGGCGGTTTTGCCGGTCCATTCGCGCAGGTCCATGCCATCGGCAAAACATCCTTCAGCCGCTTTTAAAATAATTTTTCTATCCTCCAGAGATGGAAAGGGTGTTTTCAGTACCATCTCCAGCACCTGTTTGTAGGCGGCGCAAAAGTCCTCCACGCTCCAGTGGCGGCAGGAGGCGGAAAGAGACGGCGGCGCTGTGTTAAGGTGGCCGGGCTCTGTGCCCGCAGCGGGCGCGCACGCGGGCATGGGAGCGGGTTCTTTGGCCTCAGGGACGGCTTCCGTTTCTGTATGCGGCTGGGGCGGCGTTCGGATCAGGCGGGATATTTCCGGCAGATGTTCATAGTAGAATATTTGATCCGCCGCGTCCGCGGCTATGCCGGGGGTGGCGCTTTCATCAATGCTTATCACCACCACGAGTTTGCCCAGTTCTTTAAGCTTGTTGTAAAGGGGCACGTAATCACGGTCTGTGGTTACAAAGGTAAAGTGGCTGATGTTGGGGTTCTCGTAAGCCAGGGAGAGGGCGGTGGCCACAATATGTATATCCGCGCTGTTCTTCTTGTTGATCAGATAGGGCACATCTTGTATTTCAATTAAATTGGCCGCCAATTCTTTGCGCAAGGGCAGAATCCCGGCGGAGCGGCCTGTGCTGGACATGGTTTTGGGTATGTCGCCAAAGGCTTTTCTGACCCTCAACGGGGCTATTTTATTAATTTTTTCACAAATGGGCTTGAAATGTACCGGCAGCCCCAGGGTGGAGCAATGGCCGATCACGTTTTCTATATCAATAAACAGGGCCATGCCGCGTGTATGCGGCTCCAATGATTCCTGCATAGAATTTCTCCATGTAATATTTTAAATTTAAGAAAACACTGATTTATTTTCTTGAGGGGGTGCAAAAAGGGCATGTTTGCCCAGACGTTGCTTTACCTCTGCCATCCCTCTGCACAACGGCAAGGCACCCTCAAACTCCCCCGGCAGGAGGCTGATCCCCCTTGACGGTGATTTTTACTTTTGTAATTCGCCGCTGGAACGGAATTTGCCCTTTCGCAAATTGCGTTCCAGCGGAGGACTTGAAAAA
>JAITGZ010000092.1 GCA_031280335.1 Deltaproteobacteria bacterium
CCTTCCTCTTTGGCTAAACGCTTCAGAGAGGGGCTGACCACCTGCAAGAGCTGCATGATGATGGAAGAGGATATGTAGGGCATCACCCCCAGGGAGAAGATGGAGACATTGGAAAGGGCCCCGCCGGAAAATATATCCAACAGTCCGAAAAAGGGATTGCCTTCTTCCATCGCCCTGGTGAAAAAGGCCGTCAGCGCGCTGATGTTGATGCCGGGTATGGGCACATGTACGCCCACCCGGTAAAAAACCAGCAGGGCGCAGGTCCATAGGAGCTTACGCATCAGGTCCGAAGACCGGGCCAGATTTTGCACGCTGTTCATGGCCACGGCGGTCAACCTTCCAGGGCTGCGGCCGCGCCGCCCGCTTTTTCAAGCTTTTCTCTGGCCGAAGCGCTGAACTTGTGCGCCTCCACCCGCAGGGCGGCCGAAACCTCGCCTTCGCCCAGTATTTTTACCGGGGCGCCAAAACGGGCCAGTCCACGCTGGTAGATGTCTTCCAGGGATATGTCGGTCTTGTCCGGAAAGGCATTCTGCAGTCTGGTCAGGCTGCATACAGAGTAGGTCGTCTTGAAGATGTTATGGAAGCCGCGTTTGGGCAGACGCCGCTGCAGAGGCATCTGTCCGCCCTCAAAGCCGGGGCGCGTACCACCGCCGGAGCGTTGGTTCTGCCCCTTGAGACCCTTGCCGGAGGTGGAGCCCAGGCCGCTTCCTTGGCCGCGCCCGACCCGTTTGCGGGCTTTACGTTCTTCCGCGAAAGGATATAGTTCGTGCAGTTGCATCATTCCACCTCAAGCATGTGCGGAACAGCGGCGATCATGCCGCGCAGGGCCGGGTTGTCTTTAAAGCTTTTGACCCGCCCCGGCCGTTTCAGCCCCAGGGCCGCCAATACGCGGCGTTGTTTGGGAGAGCAGCCTATCCAGCTGCGTATGAGTTTGACTTTGATCATGGCCGGTTACCTTGGTTATTTTCTGGGCGCGTCCAGTTCTTTACCGCGTATTTCGCCCACATTGTCCGAACTGCGCAAAGCGGCCAGGCCGTTTACCGTGGCCCGCAACACATTGTGCGGGTTGTTGGTACCTATGGCCTTGGTCAGCACATCGCGCACACCCGCCGCCTCCATCACCGCGCGCACCGCGCCGCCGGCGATGATGCCGGTACCGCGCGAGGCCGGTTTGAGCATGACCTTGCCCGCGCCGAAGTTGCCCTGAATGGCATAGGGAAGCGTACCGTCCAGCAGGGGGACTTTAATCATGTTGCGGCGCGCCCTTTCCGTGGCCTTGCGCATGGCTTCGGGCACTTCCTGGGCTTTGCCCAGGCCGTAGCCCACATTGCCTTTGCCGTCACCTACCACCACCAGGGCGGAAAAGCTGAACCGGCGGCCGCCCTTGACCACTTTGGCCACCCGGTTTAGATAAACCGTTTTTTCCACCAGACCGAGTTCGTTTTGTTCCATACTGCTTTACCTGCGCGCTTTAAAATTCCAGGCCGCCTTCACGGGCGCCGTCGGCCACAGCCTTGACGCGGCCGTGATAAAGATAGCCGTTGCGGTCAAAGACCACTTTTACGATATTTTTTTCTTTGGCCAGACGGGCTATCTCTTTGCCCACCATATCCGCTCCGTTTTTGTTGGCCCCGGCCTCCACGTTATTCTTTCTGAGACTCAAGGTGGAGGTGGAAACCAGGGTGCGCCCGCTTTCATCATCCACAATCTGGGCATATAGGTGCAGATTGGATCTGAAGACCACCAAACGTGGGCGCTCCGCGCTGCCGGAAATTTTTTTCTTGATGCGGATTTTGCGGCTTTGCCTGGCTTCAGCCCGGTTCATTTTGTCGCTCATGGCTCTTAGCCCCTATTTCTTGCTGCCGGATTTGCCGACTTTGCGGCGCACGGTTTCGGTTTCGTACTTGATACCCTTGCCCTTGTAAGGTTCGGGCTTGCGCAGTCGGCGGATGCGAGCGGCGGTTTCACCCACCAGCTCCTTGCTCGGCCCGCTCAGGGTCAGCTTGTTGCCTTCGGCTTTGGCGTTTATGCCCGCAGGCAGATCCACCAGGACAGGGTGTGAAAAGCCCAAGGCCAATTCCACGCTGTTGCCTTTGACCGCCACCTTGTAGCCCACACCTACAATTTCCAGGGTTTTGGAGAAGCCTTCGGTCACCCCCAGAACACAGTTATGGAGCAGGGTACGGCGCAGTCCATGCTGGGCGCGGGTAAAACGTTCATCATCCTTGCGGGTGATGGTCACCGCGCCGTTCGCAAGACTGTAATCCAGCACCGGGCAGAGGGGGGTAAAAAGCTGCCCCTTGGGGCCTTTAATTTCGATCCGACTTTCCCCTATCTTCACTTCCACCCCGGCCGGGATGGGGATGGGGTTTTTACCTATTCTGGACATACCGCCCCCCTACCAGATTTCACACAAAAGTTCGCCGCCCACCTTGCTTTCGCGGGCAGGCAGCCCCCCCATGACGCCACTGGAGGTGGAAAGAACGCATATGCCCAGGCCGTTCTGCACCTGGGGGATTTCCGCAGAGCCGACATAGACGCGCCTGCCGGGTTTGCTTATGCGCTTAAGCCCGGCAATGGCCGGACGGCCTTTGTGATACTTCAGGGCGATGAGGATGCGCCCTTCTTCCAACGTTACGTTGTTTACATACCCTTCCTGCAGGAGGATGGCGGCAATGGCTTCCTTCATCTTCGAGCGCGGCACACTTACTTCCTTATGCAGGGCCAGGTGTGCGTTGCGGATACGCGTGAGCATATCGGCAATGGGATCAGTCATGTTTTCTCCTTATTCGATTACCAGCTGGATTTGCGTACGCCGGGCAATTCCCCGTTCAGGGCCATTTTGCGGAAACAAATACGGCAAAGTCCGTATTTACGCAAAAAGGAGCGGGGGCGTCCGCAGATCGGGCAGCGGTTATAGGCGCGGGTGCTGTATTTGGGCTCACGGCCGGCCTTAACTTCCAGAGCTGTACGAGACACTTTTTTTCTCCTTATTTTCTGAAGGGCAGGCCCAGTTGTTCCAGCAGCATCTTGCCTTCCTTGTCCGTGGAGGCGGTGGTCACAATGGTGATGTTCATGCCTTTGGGGTTATCCACCCGGTCCGCCTCCAGTTCGGGAAATATGGAATGCTCCTTGATGCCCATGGTGAAGTTGCCCCTGCCGTCAAAGCCGCGGTCCTGTATGCCTCTAAAGTCGCGCACACGGGGCAGGGCAAAATTGAACAGCTTGTCCAGAAAGTCCCACATCCTGGACCCGCGCAGGGTTACCCGGCAGCCTATGGACATGCCTTCGCGCACCTTGAAGGCGGCAATGGATTTTTTGGCCTTGGTTACGGTGGCCTTCTGCCCGGCAATGGCCGTGAGTTCCTTCACGGCTTCTTCCATGATGTTGTTGTTCTGGGAAGCCGCCCCCAGCCCGAT
>JAITGZ010000131.1 GCA_031280335.1 Deltaproteobacteria bacterium
CGGTTCTGTGGGAACCTCCGGGCGCAGCACCGGGCCTCATTTGCACTATGAAGTGCGCGTGGGTGGTGTATGTGTCAACCCTCTGCAGTATGTCTTAAACTGATTGGCGCAGCGTCCAAGGCTTTCCCCAAAGACACGGCCCCCCACCAGGGCAATTACAAAGTAAAATTGCTCTAAAAGCGCAGACCTTAAGTGGAATATATCCGTTTATGATAGCCGTCAGACATCTCTCCCATCATTTCGGCTCTCGCCCGGCCTTACAGGATTGTACCTTTCATTTGAATAAGGGAGAGTTCATGTTTTTGACCGGGCCTTCGGGCGCGGGCAAAAGTACCCTGCTGCGTCTTCTTTTTGCTGATCTGGCCTTGCAGCAAGGCGAAGCGCGGGTGGCGGACTTTAATCTCATGGGCATATCCCCCTCCCGCATACCTTTGCTCCGCCGCAGGGTAAGTGTTGTTTTTCAGGATTTCAAGCTCCTGCTGCAGCGTACCGTTTATGAAAACATTCTTCTGCCTTTACAGGTCTGCGGCATTGACTACCATCATGCGGACCGCCGTATAAGAGCCATAACGCGGCATCTCGGCCTGGATGGCAAACTAAACGATGCCTGCGCCGACATATCCGGGGGGGAACAGCAGCGCGTGGCTGTGGCCCGCGCCTTTGTAACCAACCCTCAAGTGGTGCTGGCGGACGAGCCCACAGGTAATCTTGACCCTGAACTTTCCATACGCCGTTTGATGGAATTATTTAAATTTTTTCAAAAATACGGCACGACCATGATCATCGCCACGCACAACCCTGAACTTTTGCGCCGTCATCCGGAAGGACGGGCCATACGCCTGGACGAAGGTGTTATTACCCAGGCCAATTGGAGTGGCGCGCTTTTATTTCAACGGCAGCCAAGAATCTCTTATGCCTTGGGATCCGGCTGATGCGCATGGTTGCCCACCTGCTTCGGCAGGCCCTTCGGGATGTTACCCTTAATCCATGGACTCAACTGCTCACCTTGGCTGCGGTAACCTTGGTCTCGTTTCTGGTGGGACTTTTCATGATGGCCATCGCCACCTTGGACCACCAGTTGAGCATAACCAAGGGTGAAACCATCTTTCAGGTTTATTGGCGTCCCGGCACGGATCAAGCAAGCATCAACGGGCAATGGGGCAGATTGCCGTTGCTCCCCGGTTTTAGCCATATCAGAACCTTTACCCCGCATGAAGCCCTCAGGGAATTGGAAGGGCGTATGGGCAGGGGCAGCTCCGCCAAAAATTTCTCTTTTCTGAACGAACAAAACCCCCTTCCGGCCACAGCCATGCTCACCTTCAACCCCACGGAGCCGGATTATACGCGCTGGCTGAAGGAGATCACCTCTTATCTTGCCGGTATGGAAGGGGTGGAGAGGGTTTCTTCCACTCCGCTACGGGACGAATTGGGGCAGGCTTGGCGTAAAGTAAACAGTTATGTTCTGCGGCCGGTGATTTTATTTTTGATTTTGATCCTTGGATTGCTGGTGGGCAATACCGTGCGCCTAGCCATGCTTTCCAAGGCCAGAGAGGTGGAAATTCTACGCCTGGTCGGCGCTTTTGACTGGTATATCCGCATACCTCTGCTGTTGGTGGGCGGCCTGCAGGGGTTTACCGGCAGCGCGTTGGCCCTGTTCATTTTACGTTTTATCCATATACAAATTGAGCATATCCTAGATTTTCCGCCCATTCTAATGGAAATCCAATTTCTCCCCCTCAGGCTGATTCTGCTGATGCTTGCCGCTCCCACCCTGCTTGGAGTGGCCGGCGGTTGGATCGGCATTAAACGCTGAACGGGCATACGGCCAACATGCGCGGCTTTACCCTGCTGATCGATGGGCGTAGTTTTACCATCCCCTTACCAAAAGAAACCGATAATCTTACCCTGATTCAAGCTGTTTATCTTTCCGGCTTAGTGGAACCTCCCTCCCTTTGTGCCGGTCTGGGCGTCTGCGGGCGTTGCCGGGTACATTTTTTGCCTGCGGACGCGCCCGCGCCTCCGCCTTTGCCTGAAGACCTGGAGATACTCTCCGCTGAACTTACAGAGCAGGGATGGCGTCTGGCTTGCAAACACCGTCCATTTACCGGTGCAAAAGTAGAATTGCCCCCGGAAACGCGCCTGTCCTGGCTACCCGCGATGTCATCCTTAGAGCATAGGACGACATCCGCACAGCAGACTCGGGCACAGACAAGGGCAAGGCGGGCTTTGCCCGCCCGTTACCACGATTTAAAGGACATCGGGCGGCAGTCTGAAAACGAATTTGCGCCAAGAGCGGCCGCCGTGCCCCCAACAGGTGAGGCACCAGCCTTGGCTGTGGATTTTGGTACTACGTCCCTGTTTTTCTCCATATTGGAGCCTGTTGTGGATGCCACCCCCGTACCTACTCCGGTAGCGGACGGCATCTGGGTGAACCCGCAGATGGGGGCTGGGGCCGAAGTCATTTCACGTCTTGCCTTTGCCGCGAGTGCGGACGGGCGAAATCGTCTGGCGGAGCTTTCCCGTGCCGCCCTGCGCCGCATGGTGCAGGAAGCCGAGACTCGGACAGGGGACGGGCACTCAAAACAAGGAACCAAAGAAATATGTCTGGCCGCCAACACGGCCATGACTTATCTGCTTTTGGGTCTGGACACCAGCGGTTTGGCAGTTGCACCCTACAGGCTGGACTATGCGGGTGGCAAATACGAAAATCTGCCCCAGCTTCCTCCCCTCTGGATCGCCCCTCTGCTCGGCCCATTCATCGGTGGGGACTTGAGCGCGGGCTATGCCGCCCTGACCATGGCGGATAAGCCGTCTGAATTCCCCTTTCTTTTGGCTGATCTAGGCACCAACGGCGAATTTATTCTGGCCATTTCGCCTCACTATGCCTTGGCCGCCAGCTTGCCCCTGGGACCAGCCCTGGAGGGCGCGGGCATGCGCTGTGGCGCTGAGGCACGCCCCGGCACCATCACCAGTTTTGCTCTTTCCCCAGACGGGCTGTCACCATTCAGCTTGCCGGGCGCGCCAAGCGGCGCGGGCATATCAGGCAGCGGCTACATGTCTTTAATCAGCCATATGTTGCGCGCTGGACTTTTGCGGCCTGATGGAAGCTTTATCACAGAAACGCAAGGATCCTCTCCTCTGTTGCAAAAATTGCTCCAGGGGCTACATCCTCCCATTCGAAAAACAGATGGGCGGGTCTGGAGGATCATGACCTGCCCATCCCTTTATCTCGCCGCCGCTGATGTGGAGACAATGCTTAAAATAAAGGCCGCCTTCAGTTTGGCTTTGAAAAGTCTGCTTAAGGCGGCCTGTCTGCGTTTTACGGATCTTCGCGCTCTATATCTTGCCGGATCCCTGGGCGCTCATGTGCGTGGCGCTGATTTGGAGACCATGGGCTTTATTCCCGCCCGCGGAGGCGATAAAGTGCGTATCGCGGGCAACACCGCTCTGACTGGGGCAGCTCTGCTCAGCCGCAGGCATGACCTGCGCCCCCGTCTGCTCCGCTGGACCAGAGGAGTACATACCCTGAACCTGGCGGATCAGGCGGACTTTCTCAAAGCTTTCACCGCTGAAATGCATTTTTAGAGCAATTTCAAAGCGAAATTGCTCTAATGGTGGCAGTATAACAGTACGCCGCTCTCGCTTGTTATACCGTCAAATTGGCCCCCAGAAAAAATTGGGCGCTGTCCTGGTTGCCCTCAAAAGCGCCCAGAAGCGAACTATAGCCCATGCCTTGTTGCACGGCGGCGTTCAGAAATATATCCACAGCCTGCATACCCATGTTCGCTTTGGTCTCGCGCTGTTGCTGCAGGGTTGACCCGACCTGCTTGCTGCGCTCTACATTGCCCAGCGCCTGGATAAATAAAAATTGCTCCGAAAGATCCGGATTTTCAGCCAGCAGGGCGGAGACCTTTTCTTTCAGCACAGGATCTACGCAGTTCACGTCAATGTTTCCCTCCGAAGAGGCGATCAGATAAAAATCTTCGCTTTCCGTTATCCCTTGCGCATATAGCCCGACCTGCATCAGCAGGCTGAACTCCTTTTCCAGTTCAGCCCTATAATCCCGCACCATATCAAAGGTAACCGGACCGCCGGTCCGGGCGCGCAGTTCCTCCACGGCCAGCAGCATGGCTGCCTGCCCGGCACCGGTGTGCATGTTGCCGCCATAAACGGCGTAGGCGTTGTTCTTGGAGGTCTTGGACAGTACAGAGGCAACGGAATCATCCTCCGCCTCCTTTTCGGAAGTGGTCAGAAAATCGGTCAAAGACATGCTGTAAGCATTTATGGAGTCAATGGACATAATCCCTCCGGGGAATAGTTGTTGCACAAGGCCGGGGTTGGGGCACCCGGCAGAATTTTCCCTGTTGAGGCTTTTGCATAAGTCATGCCGCCTTCCACACGGCTTGAAAATTTTGCCATTTCGAGCCGAGGGAATGAACCCCCGGACACCTTCGCCGTTTTTTCAGCCGGGTAGCGGCTGAAAAAACTAGCGCACGCTGCTCACCGCATCGCCATGATATTATTGACAACACACCGTCGTGGAGGGCGGGGGAGTGATTCCCCCGGACGGGGCTTGGCACCTTGCCGTTATGTCAAGGGGCAGCAAAGATAAGGCGGCACCCGGCAAACATGCCCATTTCATAGCCCCAATGTATAATCTTAAAGTTGATATGCCCTAAATAATTTTATCCAAAACCTGCATAGCTTCTTCAAAGTCGAACTGGTTCACCATGCGTTCCAGGGTGTCCAGTTCCGTTTCAGGGCATTCTTTTTTGAGGGTGTCCAGATGCGCGACCAGAAAGGTCTGGGCGTGGGCGTCATCGTCTTTCATCAGGTCATGCAGTTTATGTAAAATATCCAGCGCTTCCGGTGAAAGAATATTTTTTTTCGTTTTTTCCACGCCGGCATTTTGCTCTTGGAGGTAGCGGACGCATTCCGGTGAATCTTGCCTGGCGAGCATGTCTTTGAGCAATTCAACGGTCAAGGCCATATTCTCGCTGGCTTTGCGCAAATCCGGCCTGACATCAAAATAGTCCACCTCTTTTTTATCCAGAGCAGTCTCCAGATCGGCGAATTGTTCGCTTAACTGCTCCGCGCCGATGGAGGTACACAGACTTTTGAGTGTATGGGCGTAACGCGCGGCGTCTTTGGTTTTTCCGTGCTGCAAGGCTTCTTCCATTAATTTGTGATCATCCGCGTGGTTTTGCACAAATTGACGGATGGAAAGATCCAGCAATTTTTTCTTGTTTTCAAACATGGCCAAGGCTTTCTTGAAATTAAGGCCGGGCAGGTTGGCTGTTTCCAGATCGCAGATGCTCAAGTCTTTGGAAGAGGCAGGCACGGCAGCAGGCAGATATTTTCTGCCGCCGGCAATAGTCTTTTGCAGCCAGTGGGCCAAACGGTTTAACAAAACATTGGCGTCCAGCGGTTTTGACACCTGCTCGCTAATCCTCAGACGGAGGAGTTCTTCCTCACTTTCTCCCGCCTGAGTAACGTCGCGCAGAGCAACAAGGGGCATATCATCCAAGGAGTGGTTTTGCCGGATCTGTTTGGTAACGGTGTATCCGTCCAGAGAAGCCATTTGCATATCCACCAGGGCAAGATGGAATTTTTGCCCGCTGTTCAATAAATTCATGGCGATGCGACTGTTTCCGGCCAGGGTTACTTGCATGCCCGCCCCTTCCAGAAGGGCGGAAATGGACTTTTGCTCCTTAAGATTGTCTTCAATGAGCAAGATGCTTGCCCCATGCAGGGCTTCCAAATTCTCCGGGGGTGGGGAGGGGGCTTTTGTCCCGGCCGAGGAGACCGGGGGGCAGTCGGCGGCATCTTTTGCGGGGGGGAGAGGTGTTCCCTCATTGGAATCCAGCGCGTCCAGAATAGAATCCAGCAGCTGGGAGGGTCCCACAGGTTTATGTATAAGCGAGGTGATGCCGTTTCTGACCATGAGGTCATGATCTTCCACCTGACCAAAGGCGGTGATCAGGATCAGAACGGGTTTGCAGCGCAGGCGCATGTGGTGCGAAATATATCCCGCCGCTTCCACCCCGTCGATTTCAGGCATACGCCAATCAAGAAGCACCAGATGATAGGGATTATTTTCTTCATCGGCAACGGAAAGTAATTGAAAGGCCTCATTGGCGGAAGAGGTTGTTTCAGCCTTGAAAGAAAAACTGATGAGCATGGAACCGATGACCTGACGGGCCGTTTCATTATCGTCCACCAGCAAGACACGCATGCCGCGCACTCTGGGCGAGGAGATACGGGACGCCTTGTTCAGGTTTTCTTCCAGATTAAGGGTAAAGCTTACTTTGGTGCCATGATGGGGGGAGCTTTCCAGATTTATTTTGCCGCCCATGAGTTCCACCAAGCTCTTGGCTATGACCAGCCCCAGGCCGGTGCCGCCATAGTGGCGGGTAAGGGAGCCGTCCGTCTGGGTGAAGGGTTTAAAGAGAAGGGGCATTCTCTCTTCTTCAATGCCTATTCCGGTATCCTGTACGACAAAAGACAATTCGACCTTGGGGCTGTTTTCGTTTTGCTGATGCAAAACGGAACAACTGACCATGATCTCTCCTTTTTCCGTAAATTTTACGGCATTGGAGATAACATTGGCCAAGATTTGGTTGATGCGCAACGGGTCCCCCTTGAGATGCTGCGGAACGCTGGGAGAAATATAAAAGAGCATCTCAATGCGTTTTTCTTCCGCACTGGAGGCAAACATGGCGCGAATGGTACTGAATATGTCATCCAGTTGGAAAGAAACCTGGTCTATGCGCAGCTTGCCGTTTTCCAAACGTGAAAAATCCAATATATCGTTGATAACGCTCAGAAGAGCATTGCCGGAATTGTATATTTTGTTGAGATAATTTTTTTGCTTGTCGTCAAGCTTGGTTTTCAGGGTCATGTAAGCCATGCCGATGATGGCGTTCATGGGTGTACGTATTTCATGGCTTATATTGGCCAGAAATTCGTTTTTAATGCGGTTGGCTTCATTTGTCTCCTGCTTGGCCTGGACCAGCGTGGCTTCGTGTTGTTCCAGGTTTTGGGTCATCTGCTCAAAGGCCAGGCCGAGTTCCCCCATTTCTCCGCCCAAACCGGTCAGCGCGGCGCGAGCGGAGAAATCTCCCTTTTGTATAGAATGTATGTTGCCCATCATATGCTGAAGAGGGCGGAGCAGAGTGCAACGGCTCAAAAAGGCGGCCAGCGTCAGTCCGAGCAAGGCGGCTAGACCCATGAACATCATTTTACGGAGAATGCCTGCGTAGGCATGAGCGAAGGAATTTTCCGTCCCCGCCTCCAACATGATATTGATATACGGGGCAAGCAGGTATTCCTGAGAAAGGCGCTTGACCGTGAGCAACCGTTCGCGCCCGTCTGCGCCCTGGATCAGGCTGGAGTCAAGTTCATTGCCCACAAGGGAATCAATATACTGCCAGCGCGTATCTTCCAGTTTGGCACCGATATGCCGGCTATTTTCCGGCATGGAAAATAGGACGAATCCCTTTTCGTCCAGAAGCACAGCGCTGGAATAAGTCCGGGTGGACAGACCCGGGATGGGGCTGAGAATTTTATTCAGGGACAGGCCCGCGACGATCACACCCACCAGGTCATTGTTCGAAGCGAAAACAGGGTAGGCGCAGTATATAACCGGCGTACCTGAAATATGGTCGTTGACCACACTGGCGAGTACAAAATCGCGTTGCGCCCGCGCTTTTTGAATATAGCTTTCCTGGCTCAG
>JAITGZ010000158.1 GCA_031280335.1 Deltaproteobacteria bacterium
TAATGACCGCCTGGTACCCCTCAGCACTCCACTCAAGAGCGGCGACTATGTGCAGATTCTAACGGACGCCAACCGCCATCCCAGCAAGGATTGGCTTAAGTTCGTCAGAACGGCCAAGGCCAGGTCGCGCATCAATCATTACATCCGTACGGAGCAATTGGCCCAGTCCATACAGTGCGGGCGTGACATACTTGAAAAGCAGGGCCGGCGCCTGAATCTGGTTTTTCACAAGGCGATCAAAGAGACGGATCAGGAAAGGCTGCTGAAGGAATTCAACCTGAAGAGCCTGGAGGGTCTCTTTGCCGGTGTGCATGAAGGCAGAATCAAGGCGCATACGGTACTGCGTTTTATGAAGGAGCAACTGGCCGCGCCCACAGCGGTCCCGCCCCCCCCTGCCAGGGCCGTTACGACCTTGCCGGCCAGGAGCGCGGAAGAAAAAAAAGAAGAGAGTATCACCATCGCCGGAGGGGATAAAATACCCTACACCCTGGCCCGTTGCTGCCACCCTGTGCCCGGCGATCAGATCATAGGCTACACCAGCATCGGGCGCGGCCTCATTGTACATACCGCAGGCTGCCAGGCCATTTTGAACGTTGATCCGGAACGTCTTTTGAGCGCGCATTGGGGGGAGCAGAAAGAACAGCCTTTCCCGGTGGTGATTGAGATCAAGGCTAAAAACGATATAGGCGTACTCAGCGGCGTAACCGGGGTTTTGATGCATGAGCGCATCAATATTGATTCCGGCCGTTTTCACGCCAATGTGGACGGTAATTCGGAAATAAACCTGACCCTTGAGGTGCGGGATACGGTGCAGCTATATCAGGTTATCGCCAGATTACGCGCCGTGCCTTCGGTGCTTGAGGTCATCCGTTCCAGCGGGGTGAAGGGAGGGCAAGCTTAAAGCAAAATCATAGACTCCGCTCCCTGAATGGGTTCAGGAGGGAGGAGTTGGAGAGGGAACCTTGAGGTTCCCCCTCCAAGGTCATAATCATAATGATGGCTTAGGGATAATTTCAAACGGCGGCTTCGCCGTGTTCTTCCGTGCGTATGCGCACCACATCCTCCACAGGCAGTATGAATATCTTGCCGTCCCCCACCTCTCCGGTGCGGGCGGCACCGCTGATGGCTGTGATCACGCTTTCCAGGCTGACATCATGGATAACGACTTCTATCTTGGTTTTGGGCAAAAATTGCGCGTCAATGGTGGCCCCGCGATAGACCTCCCTGTGTCCGCGCTGACGCCCGAATCCCTTAACCTCACTCACCGTCATGCCGTGTACGCCCAAGGCGTTCAAGGCGGACTTCACCGTTTCCAACCTGGCGGGGCGTATGATGGCTTCTATCTTTTTCATGGCTGTTCTCCTTGGCTTGTATTAAATCTGATAGGCCCGTTCATTGTGTTCGCTGATGTCCAGGCCGGTCAGTTCCACCTCGGACTTGACCCTCAAGCCGGCCAATTTGTCGGTGAACACCAGTAACGCGCGGCTGGCAACATAACCATAACCCCAGGCCGCCACTACGGAAAGGAACTGAGGCCACATTTGCCCTGCGTTGCCGTAAAAGAGTCCGTCCACTCCATTTACTGTCGTGCTGGCGAACAGGCCGGTGGCAAGGCACCCCCATGTGCCGCCCAACCCGTGAATGCCCACCACGTCCAGGGCATCGTCATAACCCAGGCGGCTCTTGAGCATGACCCCGGCATAGCAGACCATGCCCCCGGCCAGTCCGATCAAAATGGCGGGTAATATGCCCACAAAGCCTGCGCCGGGGGTGATGGCCACCAGCCCGGCCAAAGCCCCGGAGGCCGCGCCCAGGGTGGTGGGCTTGCCCGAATAAAGCCATTCCACCAAAAGCCAGCCCACTATGCCGGCGGCGGCGGCCATGTGCGTTGTAATCAGGGCGTGCGCGGCCAAGGGTCCGGCGGATAAGGCGCTGCCTGAATTAAAGCCGAACCAGCCGAACCAGAGCAGGCCGCCGCCCAAAATGGTCATGGGGAGATTGTGCGGAGCTATGGGGGCACCGCCGCCCCGCAGTTCCAGGCGCGGCCCCAACACGTGCGCGGCAGCCAGGGCTCCTGCCCCTGAGGTCATGTGCACCACAGTGCCGCCGGCAAAGTCAAGCGCCCCCAAGTTGCTCAGCCATCCGCCGCCCCACACCCAATGGGCCATGGGCGCATAGACGATCAAAAGCCAGAGGGCTGAAAAAAGCAGCATGGCCGGAAAGTGGATGCGTTCGGCATAAGCCCCGGAGACCAGGGCTACGGTCAGTACCGCAAACATACATTGAAAACCCATAAACAAGACGGAAGGTATGCCCTGCGCATAGGGCGAAGGCTCCGCGTCCACGCCGCTCAAAAAGACGTGGGATAGATCGCCGATGATGCCGCTCACATCCGGGCCGAAGGCCAGGGAAAAACCCAGGGCCGCCCAGAGCATGGAAACCAGACCCAGCAGGCTGAAACTGTGCATGGTGGTGGAAAGCACATTGCGCGAGCGTACCAGGCCGCCATAAAAAAGGCCCAGGGCTGGGGTCATGAGCATGACCAGCATGGCGCAGACTATGACAAAGGCGCAATCAACAGGAGACATGGCTCAATCCTTTGGTTGAGGTACAGCGCCTTGGCGGCGCACACTGTACCTTATGGAGCATAAAGGATGCCAAAAGACGCCGGTCTCAGCCTTGTGGAATAATCGTAATAATTATAGTATGTTATATGGTGTATAACTGGAGGCGCCATATCTTGTGTTTTAATTTACAACATTATTGTCATAAGTACGCGTATATATACTATACAAAAATGTAATTATAAGGAGAACACCCAAACCCGCACAGTGGATTTGGCGTTGTTGAGGGGGAATAATTCCCCCCCAGTGGGGTTCGGGGCGGAGCCCAGAATTAATCAGTGTTTCCTTATATATTGCTCATTTTTTCCATTTTTTCCGTTCCTTCCGGCACGCTGTATTTTTCCGTTTCTTCTTGTTCCAGGTTTTCTTCAATCTCTTCCGGTTCCACACTTTCTTCCGGCGGCGCGTTTTCTTCCATCACTTCCGGCGGCGTTTCTTCTTCTGGGCTGTCCAGGCGCGCCATAAGCGCATATTCGCTGGAAAACAGCCAGAAACGTAAGGTCTCGCGGAAGAGGCCGTCTTTAAGCCAGGCCGCGCTTTCTTCCAGGGGGGTAATCAGCAGAAGCTTCGCGCCGCTTTGCGCCCGTTCCATTGCCTCATCCCGGTTTTGGGCTTGGGCGATATTATGCCCGGCATAATAAGAAAAGGCCCAGGCCGGGGCGTTTACGGCCAGAGGTTCAAAGCCGTTCTCCGTCTCTTGTTTGATTATTTGTGAAACCTTCTGCGGACTTAAGTTTTCACTCAGTGAAGGCAGGGTGAACCGGAGCAGGGGGTAGGAAAAAAGCGTGCAGATCAGGGGCACGAGCAACAGCAGGTTTTCCGGGCGGCGGGCTTTGACTGTGCCGAGGCAAAGAACAAAGCCGGCCAGCATGATGACCGGCAACGCGAAAAGCCCCGCCGGTTTTATCTCCAAGACGGGCAGGGGCAGATGGCGCAGCCAGGAGAGTAGGGCGGCGGGCATGTTTCCGCTGTAATATAGGGGCAAAAGCGCGAGGGCTGCGGCCGACGCCAGAAAAATCAGGGCGATGAGGCGCTGCAAAATCAGGCTGCGCAGGGGTGAAAGTCCCAGAACGCCCCGGCCGCTGAGTACAGCCAAAGGTCCCAGCAGGGGGAGCAGGTGGGCCGGTTCCTTGTAATTTAAGGTGGAGAGCAAGGCCAGACCGCCCAACAGGGCTATCCAGACAAAGGCCAGTCCCTGGTTTTCTTCCCGGCGCGCGTTCTTAAGCCCCCTGAACAGGCCGCCGCCTAGGTGGAGGGGGGGGAGCAGGCTCCAGGGCAGCCAGAACAGGGGGAGAGCGGCCAGATAGTACCACCAGGGGGAGGAGGCGGCGTAACCCATGGCTTTTTGCCATATTTCTTCTTGTAGTATGCGTATAACCAGGCCGGTGTCGTTGGATGTCCAGATATACCCAAGCCAGATCAGG
>JAITGZ010000181.1 GCA_031280335.1 Deltaproteobacteria bacterium
TAAATATAACGCTCGCTGTTGGCCCAAAAAGCCCAGCACATGCCCCCCAAAATAACCAAAACAAAAAAAACCCGCAAAAAGGAACGCTCCGCCCTGTCGCCGCCCGTCCCCCTGCCCGAAACCGAAGCTCTCCCCACACCGGGAAAACCAGGCCTGCTTCTAAACCGATGAAAAAACACCGCTTACCCCTCCTGTTGAATCAAGGCCGTTCGCCCCGTACTCCCCAATTCAAAATAACTGCGGCCGCCCGCTCGTTTCTGCTCATCGCGTCTGTTTATACCTCTTTTTAAAAAGCTTTAACAGGGAATCTTGACGTATCTCTAAAAACATGGAATTTATTCAGGTCAATGTTATAAAATTCAGGGGATGGATTTATGAATTGGGATTGGGAAAAACTACAGGACAAGCGCAAGCGTCAAAACTCCCGCCCGTCCGGGAATCAAGGCAAAAGAGATGATGAAGAGCCGGAGGATCCTTTTGGTCCGGAACCGGGCGGCGGCAGGGGGGATTCGGGCATACGGCAGATGAGCGATGCTTTTACGCGCTTGCGCCGTTCCCGCCGGCCTGTTTTTAAAATTTTGCTGCTGCTGCTGGTTTTGGGCTGGCTGGCTTCGGGCATATTCATCGTCAACCCCGAAGAAATCGGCGTCATCACGCGTTTTGGCGCTTACAGCCGCAGGGTGGAGCCGGGGCCGCACTATCATCTGCCCTATCCCATTGAGCAGGCTGTAACCCCCAAAGTTTTGCATGTGCAGCGGGTGGAGATAGGTTTTCGCACCTTGCGTTCCAATTCCGGGCAGCCGGTGGTGCGCGGGGTGCTGGAAGAAGCGGCCATGCTCACCGGGGACGAAAACATAGTGAATGTGCAGTTCATCGTGCAGTATCAGATCAAAGACGCGGTGGACTTTTTGTTCAAGGCTGATTTGCAGATCCCCAACCCGGGCGGCACGGATATTTACTCCGAAACCGTCAGGAACGCGGCCGAGGCCGCCATGCGCGAGGTCATAGGCGGCAGCCAGATTGACTCCGCCCTGACCGACGGCAAAAACCAGATTCAATTGGAAACGCGCGATCTGCTGCAGGGCATTCTGGATCGTTACAGCACGGGCATCCAGATCCAGGCCGTGCAGCTGCAGGATGTAACCCCGCCGCAGGAGGTGAGCGCGGCATTCAAAGACGTGGCCAGCGCCCGCGAAGACCGTAGCCGCTCCATCAACGAGGCGGAGGCCTACCGCAACGAAATACTGCCGCGCACCAGCGGCGAGGCGGCGGAGATTCTCAACAAGGCCGAGGCTTATAAAAAAGCCGTGGCCGAAAAAGCCTCCGGCGACGCCCAGCGCTTTCTCTCCGTGCTGGCGGAATACAACAAGGCCCAAAACGTGACCAAAAAACGCATGTATATTGAAACCATGGAAGAAATCCTCTCTTCGCCGGGTATGGAAAAGATCATTATCAACGGTGAATCCGCCCGTTCCGTACTGCCCTTCCTGCCCCTGGGCCGCGGCGGTGCCCAAGGAGGCCGCTGATGGAAAAACGCCTGCTTACCATTCTGGTGCTGCTGGGCGCGCTGGTCATTTTATTCAACCAGTGCGTCTATACCGTGCATGAGACCGAACGGGCCATTGTGCTGCAGCTCGGTTCGCCCGTAAAGTCCAATGTGCCGCCGGGGCTGCATTTTAAAATACCCTTCATCCAGAACGTCATCTATCTGGACGCGCGCATCCTCACCTATGATTCCAACCCGGCCGAGGCCCTGACCAGCGACAACAAAACCATCGTGCTGGACAACTACGCCCGCTGGCGCATCACCGAACCGTTGCTCTTTTACCAGACCTTGCGCACCGTGCGTCTGGCCCAGGCCCGGCTGGTGGACATAGTCTATTCCGAGCTGCGCGTGGTGGTCGGCCGCTATACCCTGGAAGAAGTGGTTTCTTCCAAACGCCAGGAGATCATGCGCCAGGTCATTGCCAAGGCCAACGAATTGAGCAAGACGGAATACGGGGTGGAGGTCATTGATGTGCGCATCAAACGCACCGACCTGCCGCAGGAAAACCAGCGGGCCATCTTTGGACGCATGCAGGCCGAACGCGAACGCCAGGCCAAACAATACCGCTCCCAGGGCGAGGAAGAAGCCAGAAAAATACGCTCCGGCGCGGATAGAGAGGTTACCATCATGCTGGCCGAAGCCCGGCGCAAGGCCGAAGTGCTGCACGGCGAGGGCGATGCCGAGGCCATCCGCATCTTTGCGGAAGCCCTGAACAAATCGCCGGAGTTCTACGAATTCTACCGCAGCCTGGAAGCATACAAAAAAGGACTCAAAGACAACGGCCGGATCATCCTCCAGCCGGGACAGGACTTTTTGCGCTTCTTTCAGTGAAAAATCGCATTTTGCGGGGCCGCGAAATGCCCGGGCGCAGCCTTAGCCTCGCCGCCCCCCTTTTGGGCATGGCGGCAAGGTGCCCCTGGGCCCCCTGGTTCAGTTCTTCAGCCGAGTTGCGGCTGAAAAAAACGTCGAGGGGGTCCGGGGGGAATCGTTCCCCCCGGATGGGGTTTTTGGGGCGATAGCCCCAAACTGTGTAATCTTAGACAATCTTAAATAATCTCAAATAATCTCAATAAGATGCTTTATTTAAAAGGCTCCGCTTTGGCGGCCGGGTTTTGGCGGACGATCCGCTGGCTGGTTCCGCTGGCGGCGCTGTTTTACCTGTGGCGGGCCGGACTGTTCTCGGTCGAGCGTCTGCGTCCGGCGCAGGCGATCTTCTGGGCTCTGCCCGCAGCTCTGGCGCTGATCATTCTGAATACCGCCTGTTTCGGCTTGCGTTTTCACTGTTTGCTGCGCTGTTTGGGGCTGGACTCTGACTTTCGCGCCCAGTGGAAGCTGCATTTTGCCGGGCTGCTGGCGCAGCAGGTCGGCTCGGAAGCGGCGTTTGAAGCCATGCGCTTTGCCGGGGTGAAGGCCCAGGGGCTGCCCGGCGCGGACATCCTGGCCGCCGCCCTGGTGGACCGGCTGCTGGGGCTCCTGGCCCTCATCGCCCTGGCCCTGACCGCCCTGGCCTTTTACCGGCCTGAAAGCAGGCCCTATGCCCTGGCCTTTGTTCCGGGCGCGGCCCTCCTGATCCTCATCGCCCTGGCTCTCTGCCGGCGTTTGGCCGCGCTGCCCGTGGGGAACGGATGCCTCACCTCCCTGGCCGCCCGCCTCGCCGCCCTCCTGCTCGTCTTCAAAGGCCGCCGGCAGCGCCTGGCCCTGCTCTTATTGCCGGCTGCGGCCGGGCACGTCCTGGCCTTTCTCGCCCTGTACTTTTGCGCCGTCTGCCTGGAAGGCCCCAGCCTGAACCCGCTGGAAGCCGTCGCCGGCGGTGCCGTCTTTACCGCCTCACAAGCCCTGCCCCTGCCCCTGGCCGGACTGGGCGCGGGCGAAACCGCCTTTGGCGCCGCCCTCGCCCGGCTGCGCGGCACAGGCAGCTTGCTCGACTTCGCCCCCATACTGCTGCTGAACCGGCTGCTCATGCTGGCGGCAGGCATCATCGGCTGGCTCTGGCTCGCCGCCTCAAGCGGCAAAAACCGTTAGTAAATAATAAAACAACTTGAAATTGCCCATATTATTGGGGCTATCGCCCCAAACCCCATTTGGGGGGAATTATTCCCCCCAAACCCCCTCAACATTTTTTCAGCCACCATGCGGCTGAAAAACCAAAACAGTTTCAAAAGTTGACTATAATTACAATGGACATTATAAGCTTAATTTTGATATATGCCTTACATTGTTGCCCGGAGGCGCGCCGGGCCGTAAAAAAAAGAACATATAACCCTGTGAATAGGTATGCGTAAAAATTTTCTGCCTTTTTCCCGTCCGCAGATTACCGAAGCGGACCTGGCCGCCGTGAACGCGGTTTTGCGCAGCGGCTGGATCACCACCGGCCGCGAGTGCCTGGCGCTGGAAGAAGAAGCCGCCGCCGCTATTTCGACCCAAGGCGCGGTGGCCGTCAGCTCCGCCACCGGCGGCATGCACATCGCCCTCAGCGCCCTGGGCATCGGCCCGGGAGATGAGGTGATCACCCCCTCCCTCACCTGGGTTTCCACCCCCAACCTCATCACCCTGGCCGGGGCTAGGCCGGTCTGGGCTGAAGTTGACCGGGACAACCTCATGACCACAGCCGAGCTGGTCGCCCCGCTCATCACCGAACGCACCAAAGCCATTATACCGGTACACTTCGCCGGGGCCCCGGCCAATATGGACCCCCTGCGCGCCCTGGCCTCAAAACACAAGCTCTTTTTGCTGGAAGACGCCGCCCACGCCCTGGGCGCAGCCTACCAGGGGCGGCCCATAGGTGCGGAAGGCACAGCCATATTCTCCTTCCACCCCATCAAAAATATCACCACCGGCGAAGGCGGCCTCATCAGCTCAGATAACCCCGAACTCCTGGAACGCTTGCGCCGCCTGCGCTTTCACGGCTTGGGGCAGGACGCTTTTGACCGCGAACAGCAAGGCCGGCGCCCTCAGGCCCAAGTGCTGGAACCGGGCTACAAATATAACCTTACAGACATGGCCGCCGCCCTGGGCCGCTCCCAACTGGCCCGCCTGCAAGACATGAACGCCCGGCGCGCCCGTCTGGCCGGACTCTACCTGGAACGCCTGGCAGGCATCCCCGAACTGCGCCCGCTCACCCCCCCGCCCTGGACGCATACCCACGCCTGGCACCTCTTTATCGTACGCCTGCTCCGGGACGATCTTGGCCGCGACGAATTCATGGAACGCCTCAAACAACGCAATATCGGCACAGGACTGCACTTTCTGGCCGCGCATACCCACACCTGGTACAGACAAAAAGAAAAAACACACACCCGCCTGCCGGATACAGAATGGAACTCCCAACGCATCCTTTCCCTGCCCCTCTTCCCGGATATGACAGAAGACGACCTCAATGACGTGATCACAGCCATAAAAGACGCCTTGACCCGGAAAAAATAGCCCTGGAGAAGAAAATTCAAGAATAATCCTGGGGAGATAACCACGTCTTGGCGGAGACCCATGCCTTGCGCAGAGAACCCTCAGGAGAATGAACCCGCACGACGGGCCTGGCCGAAGGCCGGAGCGGGAGGTTAAAAACCTGGAGATTCCCTCCCCAAACCCCACCCTGAACCCGGCCAAGCTGCGTATAAAACCGCCACGGGCGGCAATTTTTAAATCAAGGAATTATAATGGATTTTTCGTTGGTTGTTCCTGTTTTTAATGAAGAAAAGAATTTGGAGGAGCTGATCCGCCGTTGTCTGGAGGTTTGCCGTCCTTTGGACCGCCCCTTTGAGCTGATCCTGGTGGATGACGGCAGCGGCGACGCCTCCAGGGATATTATTGAGGCGGGGTGCGCGGCGCATCCGGAACTGGCGGGGGTTTTTCTCAACCGCAATTACGGTCAGCACGCGGCGGTCATGGCCGGCTTCGCCCAGGCGCGAGGCGCGACCATAATTACTCTGGACGCGGATCTGCAGAACCCGCCGGAAGAAATACCCCGGCTGCTGGCAAAGGCGGATCAAGGGCACGATGTGGTGGGCAGTGTGCGCCGCAAGCGGCAGGACAGCCTTTTTCGCAAACTGGCTTCGCGCTGCGTCAATACCCTGATCAAAATGAACACAAAGACCGAAATGCGCGATTACGGCTGTATGCTCCGCGCCTACAGCCGCCCGGTGGCCGAGGCCGTTCTGCGCTGCCGCGAAGCCACGCGCTTCATCCCCATTCTGGCCAACTCCTTTGCCGGCAACCCGGTGGAAATCGAGGTAGAACACGCCCCGCGCAACGCCGGGGAATCCAAATACAGCCTTTTCAGCCTCATCCGCCTCTATCTGGACCTGCTGACCTGCATGTCCACCTTCCCCCTGCGCCTGGCCGGGGTCATGGGGCTGGTACTGAGCCTTGTAGGCTTCGCCGCCGGGCTGTTCGTCCTGGGGGGGCGCCTGCTCTACGGCGCAAACTGGGCGGCGGACGGCATCTTCACCCTCTTTTCCCTCGCCTTCATCCTGCTGGGCGGCCTCTACCTGGGTATAGGCATCGTGGGCGAATACCTGGCCCGGCTCTATAACACGGAACGCAACCGCCCCCTCTACCTGATCAAAAAAATAACCGGCCAAGGGATCAATGCACAAAACAACGGGGGTTAGCGCCCCACCCCCCCCACCCTCCTGAACCCATTCAAGGTTTTTTCAGCCGCGCATAGCGGCTGAAAAAAACTGAACGGGGGGTCTGGGGGGCCTT
>JAITGZ010000205.1 GCA_031280335.1 Deltaproteobacteria bacterium
AAGTTCAGCGCGGGGGCGCGGTTGGAGGACGAGCTGGGGGCCTTCAGCGAGGAGCAGCGTGATGGGATAATCAAGACGATCATTCGTTTTGATCGGGAATATTCTTTGAAGCTGCACGTGCAGACGCAAAAGGAGATTTTTACCTCGACGGACGCGGTATCCGAGGGGATTTTTCTGGGTGTCTGTCCTTCCAGAGGTCAGGTGGTGATTTTTATGCCGCCTATTTTGCGCGCCGCTTTGGGTGAAGGGGTGGCGGCGCAGATGCGCGACATGGTGGAGTCGGCCGGTTTTGCGGATACAGCCTGGACGGAGGCGGCGATCAAGGCACTGCTTGTGCTGGACGCGAATCTGGAACGGTTTGGCGGGTCTTGAGGCGGGATGATATGACCAATACAAGGCGGGCTGTCGCTGAAAAATTTGACGGAGGGGCCGGGGGGCCAAAAACGGGCATGTTTACCCCGGCACCGCCTTATCCTTGCCGCCCCCTCGGCATGACGGCAAGGCACCCACAGGCGGAGCAGCGGTATGGCAGCCCCGATGGTCCGGCGGGGCAGCGGGGCGGCAGCCCCGACGGTCAGGTGGTGGATATTTTTACGGACGGCGCCTGTCTGGGCAATCCCGGCCCTGGCGGGTGGGCGGCGCTTTTGCGTTTTGGGGATGGGAGTATGGAGCTTTCGGGCGGTTTTGCCATGACCACCAATAATCGCATGGAGCTTATGGGGGCTCTCAAGAGTCTGGAGTTTCTGACCCGTCCCTGCCGAGTTACGCTGTATAGCGATTCGCGCTATCTGTGTGATGCGGTGAACAAGGGCTGGCTTAAAAGCTGGCGCGGCCGGGGCTGGATCAAGGCGGACAATAAAGGGGTTTTGAACCGCGATTTATGGGAGCGTTTATGGCTGCTTTTTGAGCGGCATAGCCCCAGGCTGGTTTGGGTGCGGGGGCACAGCGGGCACAAGGAAAACGAGCGGGCGGATGTTTTGGCGCGCGCCGCCGCGGGCGCGCCTGGTCTGCCGCCGGATGCGGGTTTTGGCGGAGATTATGTTTGAGGGGGCGCGGGTGCGCATTAATTTGTGGCTGGAGGCGGAAGGCGGCATTTTACTGGGCCGGGGCAGGCACACACTGCTGGAAAAAATAGACGCCTTGGGTTCGCTCAAGCAGGCGGCCCAGGAACTGGGCATGTCCTACCGCGCGGCCTGGGGCAAATTGAAGCAGACGGAAGAAGCTTTGGGCGCGCCGCTGATTGAAAAGCACGGCAGCAACCGATCGGGCTACCGTCTTACGCCTTTGGGCAGGGAGATGCTGAGGCATTACCGGGAATGGCTGAACGAGGTGGAGGATTTTGCCCTGGATCGGGCCAGGCCGCGTTTTGGCGCGCACATCGCCCCTTATGAAAGAAAGGTGAGGTAGTACATGACCGCGCTATACACCCTTTGCGCCGCCTCTTTCATGGGCCCGTTCATGGGTTCGGCCTTTAATCTGGCCCTGCCGCGCATAGCGGAGGCATTTTCCTTCAAGGCGGTGGGGCTGACCTGGTTTCCCATGGCTTTTATGCTTTCCACAGCGGTCTGTCAGGTGCCTTTTGCGCGGCTTGGGGATATGTTCGGGCGCAAGCGCGTGTTCTTGATCGGGCTTTTGGGCATGTCTCTGACCATCATGGTCTGCCCTCTGGCCCCCAGCAGCCGGGTGTTGATTATCCTGCGTTTTTTGTCCGGCGTGTTCAGCGCCATGATGTTCTCCGGATCCGTGGCCATGGTGGTTTCTGTGGTTACGCCGGAGATGCGCGCCAAGGCCCTGGCCCTGAACACGGCCTCGGTTTATTCGGCCCTGGCCCTGGGTCCGGCGCTTGGCGGCTTTCTAATCCAATACTGGGGCTGGGAAAGTATTTTTTATCTTGCGGCGGCCCTCACCGCCCTTATTTTCATCTTGAGCCTGCTGTGCATCAAGGGAGAATGGACCGAGGCCAGGGGGGCGCGTTTTGACTATTTGGGCAGCCTGATTTTTGCGGCGGCCCTGCTGGGCATTATTTACGGCTTTACCAATCTGCCCCGGATTCATGGGCTTTTTTCCATAGCAGGGGGCGGCGCGGCCTTGGTATTATTTGTTGTTTTTGAAAAAAAATCCGCTTCGCCCCTGCTGGACATGAGCCTGTTTTTTTCCAACAGAACCTTCAGCCTGGCCTGCCTGGCCGCGTTGATCAATTATGCGGCCAGCGCGTCCGTGGCCTTCATCATGAGTCTGTATTTACAGTATGTTAAGGGGTTTTCGGCTGGAGCGGCGGGCATGCTGCTGATTATCCAGGCCCTGCTGCAAGTGCTGGCCGCCCTGTCCGCCGGGCGTCTTTCCGCCCGTGTGCCCCCGGCCAGACTGGCCGCTGCGGGCATGTCGCTCTGCGCCTTGGGGTTATTGGGGCTGTGCCGCATCGGGCCGGACGCCCCCCTGGGCTGGCTGCTTTTTTGCCTGGCGGCACTGGGCTGCGGTTTTGGGTTGTTTTCGTCACCCAATACCAACGTGATTATGAGTTCGGTGGAAAAACGCCATTACGGGCAGGCCTCGGCCACCACCGGCACTGTGCGCCTGACCGGCCAGGCCGTGAGCATGGGGCTGGCCGCCATGTGTATAGCCCTGTTCGCGGGAGATCGCGAAATAAGACCGGAGATATACCCCGACCTCCTCGCGGGCTTCAGATTGACCTTTATTATCTTTACCGGCCTCTGTCTGGCCGGGGTATATGCCTCGCGCGCCGGCAGAACAGCGCGTTAGAGCGATTTTACTTTGAAATTGCTCGGCGGCGGATAAGGTGAAGCCCCGCCGCGACTGAAACAGCCGTGTTAAGTAAATACTGATTAATTCGGGGCCCCGCCCCGCA
>JAITGZ010000246.1 GCA_031280335.1 Deltaproteobacteria bacterium
TTCCATTCCCCGACGGGTGGCGGCGTAGCTCTCTGGGTCATCGAACAATTCTTCATCGCCGAAGACCAGGTCAATAAGTTCCTCACGGGTGGCAAGATCAAAAATCGTTTCCATGTTCCGCCTATAGGCCCTGCCCAAAAAATTGTCAACTTTATTTTTTATTCCAATTTTGCTTGACACAAAATATATAAATATATAATTTATTAAAAACAAGGAGGTGCTGTGGCAGACAAGAAAAAGTTGATTATCCAGATTGAGGAAGAGGAACACCGGAAGCTGAAAGCTATAGCGGCAAGCAAGGGCCTTAGCATAAAAGAGGCTATCTTGTCCGCCCTGGATAAGATGTTTCCGGGCTGGAGGGAAGACAACCAATAAAAACAGCCGTTGCTCGGAGGGCAATTCCGGGCAACGGCCTAACCCAAAGCCCTTATAGGAGGTGCTTATGGCTACACAACTTATACCGTCTTTTTCAATTTCTGTCGAGTTTCTGCCGGGTAGCGAGGCCCCTACGGTGTCCAGTAAGGATATTGCCCGGCATTTTCAGAAAAAACATGCTCACGTCTTGCGGGACATAGACCGTATCCGCTCTATGGTTCCAAAAAATTTCTATGAATCCAATTTTGGATCCACAGAGGAAAGCGTTGTGGTGCCTGCATCCGGAGGTATCCGCCAGGATAAAGCCTATCGCCTGACCCGCGATGCCTTTTCCCTTCTGGCTATGGGTTTCACGGGCAAGGAGGCCATAGCCTGGAAGCTGCGCTATATTGAGGCCTTCAACGCCCTGGAAGCGGCGGCCCTGGAGGCGGCCCGCGCCCTGGCCCTGGAAGAGGGCAAAAAGCTGGCCCTGGACGGGGGCGTCTTGTCGGCGGCCCGCGCCGAGGCGGCCGGGGAGGCCCTGACCCTGTCAGAAAAAGACCGCGCCCTGCTGCGCAAGGTGATAGCCTATCGGCGGCGCGGCCTGTTCAACAGTGAAATCGCCAAGATTCTTGACCTGCATGAAATGAGCGTGGGCATGGCCGTAGCCCGCGCCCGGCGTCTGGGTTTTCTGCCCCCAAGTTCACGGGCGGGCAACAAAAATCTGGCCGAACACAGGCGGCAAGCCGCCAAAAAGGGCGCGGCGCGGGCAGCGGAGCGGGGGGTGTGATATGGAACCATTGACCATCAACTCCAAAACCGCCACCGACCTTGAATACTGCGTTGGGGCACTGGCTAGTCTGCAAAAAATGCTTTCCAACCTGTACGAGTCAATTAAAATGGAGAATGACATACGCTGGAAGCGGTATCTTGAGTCTACCGCGCAGCCGGACGGCAAGGACGAGGCAAGCGGGAAGGCAAAGCCTCCGCTGGCCCCGCCGGCCCCGCCCACTAAAGCCAAGAGATTGTTCTTTACTCCCGAATAACTCATTAACCTTTTTACCCTGGCCGCTTCCCATAAGGGAGCGGCCTTTTTTACGGCTTGCTCATTTTCTTCGCATGGTTTGCATACCTTACGGCGAGGGCCTCTTTTTCCCGGTATAAAGCGGGAAAAGGAGGCTTTTTTATGCCGGAGGACCGTATCGATGCTGTCGCTATCCGTAAGGCGGCCTTGCCGCCGGGCGGCTACCGCTCAGACCGGGGGGCCAAGCCCCCCCAAGCCCCCCCAAGCCCGCCCGCCTCTTTAACCCCGTGGATTGGCATTGCCCGCGCCGGAACCTTTCAGGATTCCCAAGGCCGGGAACACACCTTTACTGAGGCCGACTTGGAAACGATCCGCGCCGGGTATGACCCGGCCATATCCGAGGCCCCGCTTGTTTTCGGGCACCCCAAAGACAATGCCCCGGCCTACGGCTGGGTTTCGGCGCTCAAAACGGAAGGGGAAAAATTGCTCGCGCAATTCGCGCGTGTTCCGGCAGAAGTCAAAAATTTGGTGCAGGATGGGCGCTATCGGTATGTGTCCATGAGCCTGTCGCCGGACAAGCGGCGGCTCCTGCATGTGGGGCTTTTGGGGGCGGCGGCGCCGGCCATAGACGGCCTTGGCCCCGTGGCCTTTGCGACGGGCGGCCTAACCATCAACTTCACCTCCGAGGAGGTAAATATGGCAACAGTGGAAGAACTGCAAAGGCGGGTGGGCGAGCTTGAGGCGCAACTCCGGGCCGCGCAGGAAGAAAACAAGGGTTTGAAAGACAAGCTGGCTGAAAGCGACAAGGACAAGGACGAGGCGGAAAAGGGCCAAAAAACGGCGGAAGAAACAGCAGCCAAAACCGCCGTCGAATTTGCCGCCTTTCAAGCCAAGATCGCGGCGGACGCCCGCGCGGCGCGGGTTGATGCCCTGATCAACGCGGGCAAGCTGGAACCGGCCAAGAAAGACGAAACCCTGTCTTTTACGGCGGCGCTGGCGCAAGTGGGGCAACCCGTGAACTTTTCCGCGCCGGACGGCAAAACGGAGCGGATCAGCGCGGAAGAAAAGTATTTTCGCGATCTGGAAGCCAGCCCGGTTGATCCGCGCTTCAGCAACTTTTCGACCCCCACCCCCGCCCATATCCAGACCGGAGAGGGCGCGCGGGCTGTCCAAGCTGACATAACCAAGCTGCTGTAAGACTTTTTCAAACACAAGGAGCGATTGATATGGCAAATGAAGGCGTACTCAGCCGAACGAAGATCAGCGGGGAAAAGGCGGCCACAGATGATCATCCGGTGATCATCCACGCCCTGCCCCTGGACGAAAACGTGATCAAGCAGCTGCCGCCCGGCCTGATCATGGAGCGCACAGCGGCAGGCGCATACCGGCTCTATGACCCCGGCAACGGGCTGACCTGTGCTGTGCTGGACGATGCCGGCGCGCCCACCGGCGATGTTATCCCGGCGAAGCCCTGTCTGGCTGTGGTCAACGAGCCGTGCGACCCTGAAACGGAAACCAGCGCCAAGTGCGTTGTGCATGGCTGCGTCAAGACGCGGCTGCTGCAAACAGGCGAGGACCCGGCGAATGCCGGGGCGCTGGAGGCCCTTGCGGATTGCGGCATTTTCGCCGTGTGAAAGTCTAAAACGTCTAACTACCTGGAGATACTATGCTTGCCAATTTACGCAACATTTTCAGCCCGCAGGCCATAGTGCAAAGCATGAGCACCATGCGCCCGCTGGCCTCGACCTTCAAGGATAAACTTTTTCCCAATACCCCTACGCACCCCTTGGCCATGCTCGGCATTGCCGACTTGCGGGGCATCACGCAGACCGTGCCGGTCGTGCGCCGTGACGGCACCCCGGTAAGCCTGGGCAACGAAGAGTTTGAGGCCATGTTTATCGCGCCCTTGCCCATCAAGGTCAAGGTCAATGTGTCGGCCTCGGAGCTGAACGACCTGAAAGCCCTGCTCCAGCAGCCGCAGGCCGTGGAGGCATGGCGGGCGCGCAAGATAGAGGCGGCGCGCCAGACCATCAACCATACCACCGAAGCCATTTGTTCCATTGTAGCCACAACGGGCAAGGTCACATGGCCCATCCAGCTTGAGGGGGGCAGCCAGGAGCAATACGAGGTGGATTACGGCCCGGTGCTGACCCATACCCCGCCC
>JAITGZ010000021.1 GCA_031280335.1 Deltaproteobacteria bacterium
TGGAGCTACAATTTGTCATGGCGGTCCTCTTTGTAGATTGAGTCTTAAGTAACTAAAATCTATCAAAAAATAAGAGGATCCGCCATTCTTTTATGCAATATCCGGGTTAAGCTCATTGCCGAGGGGGTTTGGGGGGAGCCATTCAATCTTCTTGAACAATTCTTCCGCCTTCCAGACGGCGCACTACGGCCTGGGGGGCTAAACGGCGCAGGGTCCGGGCGGTTTGGTCGTGACAGGTGAAAAAGAACATCTGGTTCAGACCGCTAAACTCAGCCAGCAGGGCAGCGGTGTTTTCCGCCCTTTGGCGGTCAAAGTTGACCATGATATCATCCATAATCATGGGCAGGCTTTCTTTGGTCACATTGTGCTGGCGGATAAAAGCCAGGCGCAGGGCCAGGTAAAGCTGCTCCCTGGTTCCCCGGCTCAAGGCGCTTTCAGCTTCCAGCACCGGACCGGCGGAGGAGAGGGCGCGCACCTTGAAGCCGTTTTTTCCGTCCAGATCAAAAAAAACCTGCCGGTAAGCCCCTCCGGTCATGCGTTCCAGGTGTTCCCCGGCCAGACGGATCACGCTGTCATGGCGTTCTTCTTCAAATTTGCGGCGGGCACGGAGGATGAACTCCTCCGCCATGACATAGACCCCCCAGCGGCGGGCAAGAAGACGCAGTTCGTCCCGCAGGGCGTTTTCTTCCAGACGCAGATGGGCCTGGCCGCCGCCCCGGCTCAGGGCCTCAAGCCCGCGTTTGATCTCGCCCAAGCGGCGATGCCGGGCCTTTTCTTCCTCTTCCGCCTCACGTAGCGCCGCGCCTAAATTATGATCTTGCTCGCGCAGGGTTTCCGGCGAGACCTCCCGCAAAGCCGCAAAAAAATCTTCCTCCTTTTCCCAGAGGGGGGCTTTGCCGCCAGGCGGAATAAGCGCGGCCGTGCGGCGCAGGGAGGCCAGAAGACCTTCCTGCTCTTTAGCCAAGCGCGCGTATGCGGCGTAGCGTTCCAGACGCAGGCGGTAATCCTGCTCGTCCGTGGCGCAGCCCTGCTGGAGCAGGGCCGCAAGGGATTCTTCCCGCGCGGCCAGCAATGCTTCCGTCTCCAGAATTTCCCCTTCCAGAACCGCCATGGTCTCGCGCTGCTGGCGCAAGCGCAGGATTTCCGCCTGAGCGGCTGAGGCGGCGTTGTACAGACGGTTGAAAAGCTCCAGCAGTGCCGCGCCGTTGACGGATTCTTCCGGCAAACCGGCCAGGTCAAGCAGCCTGTGCAATTCGGATGTAAATAGGGCAATCTCTTCTTCCGCGGCCTTGAGTTGGGCCGTTGTTTCTTCCAGGGAACCACGGCGCTTTTTTATTTCACCCAAGGTGGAAAGGGCGGTCAGCACGGTCTCCGGATCAAAGCCTGGGGCAAATCCGCGCCCTTTAAGCCACTGCGTCCAGGCATCGCGGCTGCTGTCCATGGCCGCTTCAGCCCGTTCCACAGCATGGGCGGCGGCCGTGGCCCTGGCCGCACGCAAACCCGCCCCAGCGGCCAGATCAAAAATGCGCAGGGCTTTTTCCGGCGGGGTATCCGGGGCCAGGGCGTAAGGCGCCACGGCCTCGCCCCACAGACGCGACAGCGCCTGCCGGTTACGCCCTGCTTCTTCCAAGGCGGCGCGGGCCAAGCTTGCTTCATGTTCCAGTTTCAGCAGGGCCTGCTCCGCCAGGAGCGCCCCCTGAGCCGAGCGCAGCGCGCGCCCGGAAAAACCCGGAACGACCCTGGAATCAAGGCAGCAGAGCGCCCCCCAGAACGCGCCCAGCCCCAGAAGAAGCCGAGGCCAGTTCTGACGCAGATGTTCGAGCGTACCGTAAGTTCCGTTAACAACGGCGTCATCCCCCCCTATAATCCGGAGCAAAAAAGCGCCGCTTTCCGCCAGACATACCAAGGCCAGTACCAGACAAAGCAGCAGCCAGGGCAGGTTTTTGGCGGCGCGCCCCAGGTAGCCGGACACTCCAGCAGCATATGGGGCCGGTCCGCGCAGTAGCACGGCCTCCGCCTCTTTTTCCGCCCGTTTTTCTTCCAGCCGCTCCATCCTTACCTGGGCCTGCTCCAGAACTCCCTCCCCCTGGCGCAGGGCGGCGGCGCACCGTTCCAGCGCGGCACGCGCCGTTGGGTTGTAATCGGCTTGGATGCGCCTCGCACCAGCCAAGGCTTCAAAGCCCGCCTCCGCTTCACGCCATTCCGCACGCAGGCGTTCGGCCTCGTTCAGGGCCAGATCCAAGGAACGTTCACCCTGAGCCAGGGCGCGTCTGAATTCTCCCAATTCGTGGCGCAGAAGCAGACTATCTTCAAATTCCAAGGCTTTGCGCTCGTTCCAGTCCGGGCCCAGCCGCCGCACCGCCTCCATCTGCTCCACTTCCAGCCGGGCCATGTCTCTACGCAAAGCAGGGACTCCGGCCAAAGCCGCTTCCAGACTGCCCCGACGCGCCTGCAGCGACTGGCAATCCGGCCAGACCAGGCTTGGGGCGCGGTATTTTTCCTCCCGCTCCAGTTCGGCCAGTATCTTTTCCCGTAAAAGGCGCTTGGCGGCCAAAACAGCCTTTTTTTCTCTTATGTCCTCCGCAGCAGCATCCAGAAAAGCCTGCCCGTCCGCCCTGAATTCGCCTTCCGGCCTGGGATTAAGGCGCAACTCGCTCTCATTTTGCCGCAAACGCGCCCATTCATCCCAGACGCCCAACAGAGCGTGGTTGCGCTGAAAGCGCTCACGCAAGGCGGCCAGGGCCGACTCCCCGGCCTTCAGAGCGTCCAGGGTTTCTTCTTCTTCACCCCGCAGGCTGTTATATTGCTCCACCTCCGCCTCAAGGCGCAGCTCGGCGCTTATTTCGTCCAGGCGATGCAGACGCTGATTAATCAAGGGTTTAAGGGCCCGGGCTGAAAAAAGCTCTTTGCGCCTGGAGGCGAGTTCATTCAACACTTCAGTGGGGGATTTGAAGCCCGATCCGAAGGCTGCGGCATGCAGCACCCCGGAAACACGTGTATCTTCCAGCCCGGCAATACGGCTTAGATCGTCCAGGCTGAAACAAAAGACCTGATCATACAGGGCGGCGTTATAACCGCTGAGCAGCGATGGAAGCAGGCTCTCCGGCAACGGCCCCTGCGCCCCCGTCAAGTGCGCCTGACCGCCCTGTGCCCCCGGACGGCGGGCAAGGGAGAAAACGAGGCCCTGTCCGGTCTCAAGTTCCAGGCTGCCTCCGGCGGGACCTGGCTCCCGGCCGTAATCCAGGCTGGAGCGTCCGCGCAGGTAACCGAAAAACATGGCCCGAAAAAAACGCAACAAGGTGGATTTGCCCGCTTCGTTGTCGCCAAGAAAGATGTTCAGGCCGGGGGACAGGTCAGGCGCGGACTGTTCGCGCAGTACGCCGAAACGCTCTATGCGGAAGGAGCGGATGAACATTTACTCCACCTCAAACATATCCAGGCATAGCCCGGCGGCCTCACGGGCCATGGCCGCCAGTTCTTCGGCCTCCGGCGCGGGCAGATGGCGCTGAAAGCGTCGATCCTCGTACAACTCGGCCAGCCCTTGGGGAAGGGAAGCCGCAAGCTCCGGCGGCAAGGCGGCAGGAGACGCCCCCCCGCCTTGCCCTGCCTGATCCTCAAGCAAGGCGGCCAGGGCTTCGGCCTGGCGCAGGGTCTCCCCCGCCAGGTTATCGCTGCGGCGCAGGGCCTGCACATCCACATCCGGGCCGGTTTTAAGCAGCATATCCTTTACCCGGCTCCGCGCCGCCACGCCGGGACAAGCGGCCTCATGGCGGCTCAGGGTCTGGTTCAAGCGCAGGGTAAAGGCCTCAAGATTATCTCCCTGGCGCAGCAACCGTCCCAAGGGAGAGCGCCCGCGCAATTCCAGACGGCCAACCAAGGCCAAGGCCGACTCTCCGGCCGTTTTTTCCGCCTCCAGCTCCAGACGCGCCAAAATGGCTTCTTCCAGGCGCTCCAACCCAAGCTCGCCATCCAAGGCACCCGTTTCTTCATCCTCCGGTATTCCTTCCGGGACAAGGGCGTCAAGGTCCACATCCAGGCGCTCCCAGCGTACCGGGGCCAGGGGGACAAACTCGGCTTCGGCCCGTCCGGAGGCATCCACGCGCACCACATAGCAGCCGTGCGCCCCGCTCTCATTGATGTGCAGCCCCTGCGGGCTGCCCGGATAGATCACCAGCGGGTCATCTGCCAGTATGGCCGGGGTATGCACATGGCCCAGGGCCCAATAACGCGGCGCGCCCGCCCCTTGAAAATCCCCCAAATTACAGGGGGCATAGCGGGCGTGAGAACCGTGCCTGCCGTTTACCGCGCAGTGCAACACGCCGATGCTGAACAGGGCGTGGTCAGGGACGGGCAAGGCGGATTCGCGCCCGGCCAACAGACGGGCCAGGGGCCTGTTTTCTCCAGGGCCGGCATGGCTCTGCCCGCGTATTTCAGCCAGAGAACCGCCTTGGCCGTCCAGCTTGAAGATATCCCCAGCCGGGCTGAAAATATGCAGATTATCCGGCCACCTGACCGCCGGAGGACGCAAATGGGCAGGATCGTGATTACCTCTGGCCCAAAAGACCCGCACCCCTCTGTCGCCCAAGGCGGCGCAGGCGTCGCGCAAGGCAAAATGGGCTTTGAGGCTGCCCCCGCTTTGAAGATGAAAAACATCCCCGGCCAGGAGCAAAAAAGCGGCTTCACGCTCAAGACAAAGGCGGGTGAGGCGTTCCAGGGCCAGAAAGACCGCCTCTTCCAACAGGGCGTAAAAGGGTTTTTGCCCTTCATCCGGCATGACGGAGGGGAGAGGACCGGGGAGCAGGGCGTCCAGGTGCAGGTCAGCGGCATGGACAAAGGTAAAAGCTTGCGTCATGAGCGGTTCTTGATTATTTTTGAAATTGCTATAACCAGAACCGGGCCGAGCTCCAGGTGGAGCGCGGCCCGGAAAGCCAGACCTCAGCCCATTATGTCGGCCGCGATCCCTTTGCCTTCATAGGCGGCGGACAAAATCTCCTTGGAAAAGGCATAGGTCTGGGCCATATCGGACTGACTGCCGTAGCCCCCGCCTTTGCCTCCCCCTTGGTTGATCTTATCCAGAGTCTGCGTCACCACTTGGGCACCCAGCCTGTCTTTGGCGGTAGCCGCCTCCATAGTCAAAGCCGCGTCTGCCATCATCATTTACCTCCCCCGGTTAGAGATTGGACCATTCAGGTACACTACACGGCCTATTCCGCTTTTCGGCCTGGACATAAAAATCTTTAGAACAAAAACGCGCTTATAAGAAGGAGTGGAAATGCCGGTAGGCGGAGCCTCCGGCTGTAAATATTGCGCTTTCAAATTAAAGACGCCAAGCGTAATCGCGCCTTGACATTTTCCAGCCGCTGCCACAAAAAAGACATGTTCCGTTCGACTTCATCCTTATAACATAAACCATTAAAAAGCGAGCCTTGGAGCATGAAAAAAGCTGAAATCATCGCTAAATACGATACGCACCAAGTGGTTCTGCTGAGTACGCTGAACCAGGAGGGACTGCCGGAAACCCGCGCCATGATCAACATACGCCACCCTGAAATAGCTCCGCACCTGGAGAGCTACTTTAAACGGCACGAGCGTCTGCTGCTCATCACCAACACCAGTTCGGACAAAATACGGCATATCGCCGATGACGAGCGAGCCTCACTCTACCTGTTCGACCCCAACCCCCAGTCCTTCAACGGCCTGCTTTTGACCGGCCGGACGCGGGAAGTGCGGGATGAAGCGACCAAGTGCGCCCTATGGCACGAAAGCTGGAAGCTCTACTATCCGGAAGGGTTGGAAGGCGGGGATTTTTCCGTTCTGGAATTTTTGCCCGACAGCTTCAAATTTTACTCCCAGTTCAAGGTTACCAAAGGCCTGGTGGAGTAAAAACCATATGCTCTGCCGTACCTTTGATGCGCAAATCCCCGAAGAACGGGCGGATATGTTCAACATGCTGGCGGAACGCCGCCGCCTGAGCCTGGGAGGGGATCAGGAGGTGGAAACCAAAACGCGCGGCATCCTGGAAGAGGTCAGAACGGACGGCCTGGGGGCGGTGATGAAGTACACCCGCCTTTACGACGCGCCGGACTTCACCCCCAGGATGTTCCACCTGGATCGGGATTTTCTGCTGCGCATGGCCGAAGCCACCTGTTGCGCGGACCTTGACCCCATACTGGAAGCAGCGGAAAACATACGCGCTTTTCACCAGGAGCAGAAGGAAAAATCCTGGTTCATCCGCCGCCCGGACGGTTCGGTGCTGGGCCAGGTCATGCACCCGGTGCGCCGGGCCGGGCTTTACGTGCCCGGCGGCAAAGGAGGGGAGACCCCTCTTATTTCCAGCCTGCTCATGACAGCCATCCCGGCCATGGTGGCCGGGGTGCGGGAGATCGTTGTGGTCACCCCGCCCAGACCGGATGGCAGCGTCAACCCGCTGATCATGGCTGCGGCGGGACTGCTCGGCATCTCGGAACTATACGCCTGCGGCAGCGCCTGGGCCATAGGTGCCCTGACTTACGGCGCAGGCCCCCTGGCCCCGGTGGATGTCATCGCCGGGCCGGGGAACATATGGGTCAGCACGGCCAAACGCCTGGTGGCCGGGCAGGTGGGCATAGATATGGTGGCCGGGCCGAGCGAAATCGTCATTGTGGCGGATCAGTCGGCGGACCCGATCTGGCTGGCGGCGGACATGCTCAGTCAGGCCGAGCATGACCCCCTGGCCAGCGCCATATGCCTGGTTACTGAAGCCGAACTCGTGCCCCGCCTGCTGGCGGAGCTGGAGGGCCAGTGCGCCGCCCTGCCCCGCGCCGCCCTGGCCGCCGAATCACTGCAGCGCTGGGGGGCGGTGGCGCTTGCGCCCAACCTGGAGCAGGCTTGCGCCCTGGCCGGGGAGATAGCCCCGGAACACCTTGAACTCATGTGCGAAAACCCCTGGGAGTTGCTGCCCCAGGTGCGCGCCGCCGGGTCCGTCTTTATGGGACGCTGTTCCTCCGAAGCCCTGGGCGACTACTACGCCGGACCCAACCACGTGCTGCCCACCATGGGGACGGCCCGTTTTTCCTCCGGCCTGGGCGTACATACCTTTACCACGCGCAGCAATGTCATCTGCGCCACCACCGCCGCCGCCTCGCTCGCCGCTGCCGCCGTGGCCCGCCTGGCCCGTTTGGAAGGGCTGGAAGCCCATGCCCGCGCGGCTGAACTGCGCACCGGGATGAACAAGACCCACAATTAACAAGGAAGTGCCTACGTGCCCCATGTGCTTACCCAGGCGGTACTGCCTGATTTACCCCTGTTTTCACGCGGCAAAGTCCGCGACATGTTTGAGCTGGACAAAGACACCCTGCTCATTGTAACCACAGACCGCATGTCCGCCTTTGACGTGATCCTGAACGAGCCTGTGCCCTGCAAGGGGACAGTGCTGAACAAGATCACCGTTTTTTGGATGAAACGCTTTGAGCGTCTGGTTAAAAACCATCTGCTGGCCGATGACCCGCACGCCTTCCCGCCCCGGCTTCTCCCCTACGCCGGGCAGCTTGAAGGACGCGCCGTGCTGGCGCGCAAAGCCCGCCCCCTGCCGGTGGAGTGCATTGTGCGCGGACATCTGGCCGGATCAGGCTGGGCGGAATATCAGCGTAGCGGTACGGTCTGCGGGCGGCGCCTGCCTGCCGGACTGCCGGAATCATCCCGCCTGGACGAGCCGCTCTTCACCCCCTCCACCAAGGCCGAGCAAGGGGAGCATGATGAAAACATCACCCTGGAGCGGGCGGCGGAGCTTTTGGGAGAAAAACTCCTGCGCCGGGTACAGGACATCTCGCTGGAACTCTTTTGCCGGGCCAGAGATTACGCCGAGAGCAAAGGCCTGATTATCGCGGACACCAAGTTTGAATTCGGGCTGGATGGAGACGAGCTTATGCTCATTGACGAGGCGCTCACCCCGGACTCCTCCCGCTTCTGGCCCCTGGAAGGATACGCCCCCGGCCGCAGCCAGCCCAGTTTTGACAAACAGTACCTGCGCGACTGGCTGAGTGCCCAGCCCTGGGACAAAAAGGCCCCGGCCCCCAAAGTGCCGCCAAAGGTGATTGCGGAAACCTCCCTTAAATATAAAGAAGCCTACCGTATGCTCACCGGAGAAGAGGCGGAATAACCCCAAACCCAAACCAGCCGGGGCGGTGCCCCTGGCGCACAAAGACAACTTCAAGTCAGAGGAGAACATACATGTTATTAAAAGATAAAAAAGCCCTCATTTTCGGTCTGGCCAACAACCGCAGCATTGCCTACGGCATTGCCGCCGCCTACAAGGAACACGGCGCGCGCCTGGCATTTTCCTGGCCCGGCGAAGCCATACGCAAACGCGTTCTGCCCCTGTCTGAAGAATTGGGCGGAGATTTCACCTTTCCTTGCGATGTGAGCAGCGATGAGCAAATCGCCGCCGCTGTGGAAACAGTGCAAAAACATTGGGGCAAAGTGGATGTGCTGGTACATGCCGTGGCCTTTGCCGACAAAGAAGACCTGGGCGGACGCTTCATTGACACCACCCGCGCCGGATACGCCAAAGCCCTGGATATATCCGCCTTTTCCCTGGGTGCCCTGTGCAAGGCCTTTGAAGGACTGCTCAACGACCATGCATCGGTAATCACCCTCACCTACTACGGAGCGGATAAATGGATCGCCAACTACAACGTCATGGGCGTTGCCAAGGCCGCCCTGCAGGCGGGGGTGCGCTATCTGGCCTATGACCTGGGCGGGCGGGGCATCAGGGTAAACGCCCTGAGCGCCGGACCACTCAAAACCCTCGCCGCCTCAGGCATATCCGGCTTTTCCCATCTGCTCAAGCACATTGAGCGCTATACCCCGCTCAACAAAAATATTACCATTGAAGAAGTGGGCAACGCCGCCCTCTTTCTGGCCTCCGACCTCAGTTCGGGCATGACCGGTGAAGTCATGTTTGTGGACGCGGGCTACAATACCTCCGGCATCCAGATCCCCGACGCCGCGCCCAACTAAGCATATCAACTTTGAGATTATATATTTGGGGCTATTGCCCCAAACCCCATCCGGGGGGAATCATTCCCCCCGGCCCCCCCGACCGGTGAAAGCCCGCACAGCGGGATCGGCGCGAAGTTCCGGAGCAAGGCTGGCTTTGCCCGCCGCAGCTACGGTTTAAAACCCTTGAGCCTCCCTCCCCCCGACTCCGCCCTCCTGAACCCTTTCAAATTTTTGAAAATACCGCGCCCCTTTTGGCGGCAATATATTTTTATGCGCAACTTGATCAAAATTATTTTTTTCTGCTATAATGCCTTCCAAAATTGAAAAGCGCCGGCAAGAGCCCTGCGGCTCTTATAACGCTTGCGATCTTTTCATGCGCAAAGGCGTTTCATCGTGTGCAGCAACAAAGAAACTTCAAAGAATGAAGGCGGTCCATGGACTTCGCGGCCCCATGCGCCCGCCGGCGGCGGCCCATCCGCCCGGAACGCGCCGGACAGCAGGAGCGCCCCTTGCGGGCTTGTGGGACAGAGCCTGCCTTTTTTGGACCTCATGCGCCGCATAGACGAAGCCGGCCCAAGCGACGCCAATGTACTCATCACCGGCGAATCCGGCACCGGCAAGGAATTGGTGGCCAAGGCCATTCATCAATGCAGCCCCAGGGCCGCCGCGCCTTTTGTCATCGTCAACTGCGCGGCCATTCCGGAAAGCCTCATGGAAAGCGAGCTTTTCGGACACATCAAAGGTGCCTTCACCGGGGCAGTTCTTTCCCGTTGCGGTCGTCTGGCCCAGGCGGATTCCGGCACTGTTTTTCTGGATGAAATAGGCGATATGCCATTGTCTTTACAGGTAAAAATTTTGCGCTACATCCAGGAAAAAACTGTGGAACCCCTGGGGGGCAGCGCCCCGCTGCGGGTAAATACGCGCATCATTGCCGCCACCAATCAAAACCTGGAACAAGCCGTCATCCAGGGACGCTTTCGCCAAGATCTCTACTACCGCCTCAATGTTTACCCCATCAGCGCTCCCCCTCTGCGGGAAAGAAAGGGGGATATCCCCATGTTGCTTGGTCATTTCGCGGAACGCCTGGCGGCAAAAACAGGCGGCAGCCCCCTGCGCTTCAGTCATGAAGCCCTGTGCATGCTCTCCGCCTACCCTTGGCCGGGCAATATCCGGGAACTGGAAAACTGCGTGGAACGCCTGAGCGTAGCCGTGGACGACGTCCAGGTTACCCCGGCGAAGCTTAAAGCCTGTTCTGTGGCGCTTTCCACCCTCAAGGCGGGAGAATCCGACCGCGCCCTTACAGATACCCTGCCCGCCCTGCCCGTCAACCTGGAACAGGAATTGGACGGGCTGGAACGGGCCTTATTGCTTCAGGCCCTGGAACAGAGCGGCGGGGTGCAGGTTAAAGCGGCGGAACTTTTGCGCATCACCGAGCGGAGCATGTGGCACCGGATCAAAAAACACGGCATCCACATCGTCAGAGAGGCGTCATAAAGAGCGTAATATTGGGGAGGGAACCCCAAGGGGCCAGCCCCTTGAGGTTCAGATCGGAAGA
>JAITGZ010000027.1 GCA_031280335.1 Deltaproteobacteria bacterium
AGGACATCTCAAAGTTAATATGCCCCGGAAGATTCCCTGCCTCAAGATTTTGCCCTCTCTGCCGATAAGCGGCTTAAGAACGGATATATAAGGAGAGGACATGCTCCGCATTTGTTTTGGGGTGATTTTGGGGCTCACGGCGGCCTGCCCGGCTTGGGCTTCGGATCAGGATTACGCTTACGGCGGACATGCCGCCAATGCTGACGTTATCGCTGAGCGCGGCACGGTGCTGCAGGTGCGTCCGCCGCAAAAAGCCACACACCGGGGGATGGATGTGGATGCCGCTAGTGTGCGCCAGTACGATCACGGCCTGCCCCTGCCGGACAGCAAAGGCGGTCTGGTTGTTCTTCCCGGTCAGCCAAACTACACGGGCAATGCCTCTCTTATGGACGCGCGCGAACTCAAACTGAAAATACGCGAACTGGCCGCGCAGTTGGTCAACGGTCTGGAGCCGAAGCTAAGCGGGCATATCGCCTTGCCCCTTACCTTTGTTTCACAGGACGACTTTTCACGCTCATCCTCCTTCGGGCGGTATATGGCCGAACAGCTTTATTATGAATTCAACCAACGCGGCCTGCGCACCAGGGAATACCGTCTGAACGAACGCATCGTCATGCGGGAGGACGGGGAGTTCATTCTGCACCGTCCCGCCGGAGGGTTGAGCCTGAACGAACGCGCTCTTTATGTTTTAGGCACGTATTACACCGACGGACAAATTATTATGATCAACGCCCGCCTGATCCGCTCCAATGGGGATATTCTGCGTACCGGGCAGCTCATCATGAACTCCACTCCATTCTCCAGAAAGCTTCTGGCCGGTTCGGGGGCAAAACTGCCCCGCGAGGGCGTTCTGGAAATACGCGATTTCAATGCCGAGGCCAGACCGCCTGAAACAGTTACCGCCTTTGATCAGGGCATGGACATACACTAACCCCATGGAAACGCCATGCGTAAGATAATGACCGGAATAGTCGCCCCATTCATCGCGGCCCTGATTATCCAGGCTGCTGGCTGCGTTGCGCTGCCTTCAGCGGAAGAAAAAGCTAATATCCTGGTGGTTGGCTATAATGTTGACAGCCTACGCAATTATAAGGCCGGGCGCGATTTTGCCGCCGCCGGACGCTATGAGCTGGCCCGTGAACATTATCTACTGTCCCTGGCCGCCGCCAATGACCAAGTTTTGCGTGAAACCCTGGCCCAGGAACTGGACAGCGTGGATCTTATGATCAAGAGCCTGAGGTAAGTATGCGCATAACCCGTATAGCCGCCATATTTTTATGCTTGGCCTGGCAAAGCTCGCCGGCTCAGGCTGAAAACGCCATGAGCAAGGCCGCCGCCGCCATGGGCCGGGAAATTAACCGCCAAATCGCCGAACGTTTCGGCCAGCAAGAAGGCCCCATAAACGGCATTTCTCTGATTGTTACTACGCCGGTGGATCTGAACAACCTGGAAGATTCAAATCCCGTAGCCCGACAGATGCAGGAAGAACTAAGCAGTTGGTTCGTCCAAACCGGCTACAGCGTGCGGGAAGTGCGCCAAGGCAAAGCATTGCTCATGCGCCCTTCCGCCGGGGAACTGCTGCTCACCAGAAACAAAGATCTCATCCCCTTCAATGAGGCGCGCAGCGCCCTTACCCTGGTGGGCACATATACCTTAACCTCGCGCAGCATTATATTTAACATACGCCTCCTGCGTACCGGCGGGTCGGAAGTCTGCGCCATGTCCAACGTAAGCCTGCCCGTGAACGGCGAATTACGCTCCATGATCAGCGTAAACGCGCACTACGGAGGTACTTCTTCCTCCCTGTCTTCTCCTTCCTCCATCACAGGGCAGACCATAGATTACCTGATCGAGCCCTCCGTCTTCAGCCGCCTGCCTTAAGAAGGAGCGCCCAACCAGCCGTGCCGCACGTACGACCCCACCTGGGATAATCTTTTTATGTTATAAAAATTTATCCGGCTCCCGTGGGGCTTTATCGAGCAAAATAAAAAATGCTCAAACTGCTGGATAATTCGCGCAATACCGTAAAACTTCAGCGCAGCGGCGCGTCTTAGAGCATTTCAACTTTGAGACGCTCTGCTCGGCGCTTAACGGCGAAAGTGAATTTAGCCTACGCCTCACAGGCGGGCGGCAGCGCTGCGCGAACCCCGCCGCCAGAGCAATTTCAAAACGAAATTGCTCTGGCGCAAAATCCTCTTGACTACACCCCGGACAGGATTTATCAAAGAGAACTTTCAACGCCTCCATCCCGGCGCGATCCCGGAAGGGCGCGGAGAATCCAAAAGTGCGCATAACATCCCTGATCCAGGTCATTGAAAAAATCGCCCCCCCCGCCATGATGGAGTCTTGGGATAAATCCGGGGTTCAGACGGCCTCCGCCCGTAGTGAAATAAACCATCTGGCGGTGATGCTGGAACCTTCCCCGGCCAACATAGCCCAAGCCATAAGTTTGGGCGCGGATTTTTTGCTGGCCCATCATCCCCTGACCCTCCAGCCCCGCCTGCCGGATCGCCTGGATGACTACCACGCCGCCCTCTCTCTGCTTTTTAAGGCGGATTTGCCTTTGTATAGCGCACACACCCCGCTGGACTGCAACCCCAACGGTCCGGCGCGCTGGCTGGCGCGCAAATTTGATCTGCGCGGGACGGAAATTCTGGAAAAAACCGGACGCATAGCGCTCTCTGATCTGAAGGGGGAACAAGACTACGGCCTGGGGTTCGCGGGCGATTTGCCTGAGCCGCTGCCCTATGATGAATTTTGCGGCAGGCTCGCCCTGTACGCAGAAACGTCCTCTTGGCGCGGCATCGGGACAAAACCGGCGTTGGTCTCCCGCCTGGCCTGCTGCCCCGGTTCGGGGAGCGATCTGGCCGATCTGGCCCAAACGCGGGGGGCGGAGGTCTTTATCAGCGGAGATGTTCGCTACCATACGGCCTTGAGTTTTAAACTGCATGTGATCGATCTTGGACATTTTCAACTGGAAGAAATTATGATGCGCGAATGCGCCGCCGCGCTCGCACGGGAATTGCCCGCCTTGAGAACAAGCTTTATTCCTGGTCGAGACCCTTTCACTTTTGAACGTATTTAGAGCCAAAACCAGGCTGGCGCCATCCGGAAAAGCGGCGCGGCCATTTGCTTCAGGAGGAACCCTTGAGTCTTTATCTTAGACAAATAGAGCAGCTGGTGGAACTGCAGAAGGTGGACGATCAGATTCATGCCGTACGCAAAGATTTGACCAATGCCCCCAAAGAAATTGAAGACATGAAAGCGGGATTTAAAAAATTGGAAGAAGAACGCGCCAAAGCCGACGAAACCTTGAACCATTTACGGGAACAGGAAAAACGCCTTAATTTTGACATCGCTGATGATGAAATCAAGATAAAAAGAAGCCAGACCAAATACATGCAAGCCAGTAACGCCAAAGAATACAACGCCGGCATGCGCGAAGTGGATTCCCTGGAAAAACAGAACCTGAACCGCAAAAGCGAAAAACTCCTCATGGCCGAGGAACTGACCCATAAAGAGAACATCCTTGAAGAAATCAATACGCGTTATACCAGAATAGAAAACGAATTGGCGGAAAAAGAAGCCGGACTGCCCGACAGGCTTGAAAAGGCCAGGAACATGCTTAAAGAACTGGATGACCGCCGCCGGGAAGCGGGAAAGGACATATCCATGCCCGTGCTTTCACGCTATGAATTTATTCGTGAACGCTTGGCTTATCCGGTCATTGTGCCGGTGGTATCGGGCATATGCAGCGGCTGCAATATTTCCATCCCCCCTCAGGGGTACATAGAATTGCAGAAAGGCAAACAAATTCTCTCCTGCCCCAACTGCCAGCGCCTTATTTACTGGAATGAACACTTTACGCCCGTCCAATCCGAAGCCAAGGATTGAAAATTCACGCGGAATGTTTTAAAAAAAATTTACGGGAGCCGGATGGACCAGCGCCGCTGGGCATAGCCCTGGGGAGGAAAGTCCGGGCTCCGCAGGGCGGAACGCTGGGTAATGCCCTGGGAGAGACATCTCCGGAAAGCGCAACAGAAAGCAAACCGCCGTTTTCGATATGAAAACGGTAAGGGTGAAACGGTGGGGCAAGAGCCCACCGGTTGTCGTGGTGACACGGCAAGCCAGGCAAACCCCGTTCGGAGCAAAACCAAATAGGGGGGCGACAGACCGGCCCGGTCTGCCCCCGGGTAGGTTGCTTGAGGCTGCGGGTAACCACAGTCCTAGATAAATGCTGGTCTCCCCCGCAAGGGGTGACAGAACCCGGCTTATAGTCCGGCTCCCGTAGGAAGCAGCCCATGAAACATCCCTGGGGCATTTTGCTCGCCGCCGGCCAGGGAAAACGCCTGGAGCTTCCCCCGGAACACCCGGGAAAACAGTTTATCAGCTTCAACGGTCTGCCCTTGTTCTGGCGTTCCGCCCTTACCTTGGCCGCCGTGCCCAGGGTAAAGGGAATCATCCTGGTTTTTCCGCAGCGGCATATGGCCTATGCCGCTGCGATCATACGTGAAACTACCGGCCAAACCCCTCTGGGCCGGCCTTATGTTCTGGTTCCCGGCGGCTCTGAACGCCAGGATTCCGTCTGGAACGGACTCAACTCCCTGCCCCCGGAGTGCGACAGCGTACTGGTGCATGACTCGGCCAGACCCCTGGCCGGAGCGGCCCTGATCAACCGTGTGTTGGACGGCCTGGCTGCCGGATACAAGGCGGTCATCCCTGGACTTGAGCCATCGGATACCATAAAACAAGTGGACGAACGCGGCTTGGTTCTGAGTACCCTGCCCCGTTCTAATTTACGTTATGCACAGACTCCTCAGGGATTTGACCGACATGCCCTGCTGGCGGCGCATATTCAAGGCAAAAGCGAGGGCCTGCTGGTAACGGATGATGCCGCCATGATGGAACACAGCGGGTTCAAAACCCTGGTGGTGCCCGGAGAAAGGGGCAACCATAAGATTACCGTGCCGGAAGACCTTGAACTCTTGCGCCTTAAAGAAAGCCGCCCCCCGGCCCGACCCTGCACGGGCTTCGGCTACGATGTACACCGCTACGGCGGCAGCCGCCCCTGTAAACTAGGCGGTGTGCTTATTGATTCCGCCCCCCAGATATTTATTGCGGCCCATTCCGACGGCGACACCCTGCTGCATGCCCTTATGGATGCCTTGCTGGGCTGTGCCGGTGCCGGCGATATCGGCCTGCACTTTCCGGATACGGATGAACGCTATAATAACATGGATAGCGCCATACTGCTTTCTGAAGTGCTGGAACTGATCAGGGCCCTCCGAATCGAACTTTGCCATGTGGATATGACCATTGTGGCCCAAGTCCCCAAAATAGCTCCATTTCGCACGGCCATAACCAAAAATGTGGCCCATCTGCTCCATCTTGATGAAAACCTGGTAAACCTCAAGGCCACCACAGAGGAAGGGCTGGGATTTACCGGCGCAAAACAAGGCATAAAGGCAATGGTTGTTGTTTCCGGACTAAACCATAGCTGAACACTTAACCTATAACCTGGGCATATCATGACAAACGACAAAAACATCCACATCCCCGATGGTGAATCCTACTCCATTTATGCGCCGGAAGAAGGCCGCACCCCAGCCCCCTGGGTTCAGTTCTATGACGAAGGGGTGTCCGCCTCCATCTCCCCCATGCATGTGCCTCTTTATTACTGGCTGGACCGGTCGGCCCAAAAATTCCCCAACTCTCCGGCCATAATTTTCAAAAATTATCGGATAAACTACCGGCAACTGCTTGAAGGCGCGGAAATCATCGCGGCCAACCTGCGCGCCCACGGCATACAAAAAGGGGATCGCGTGGTGCTGATGATGCCCAACCTGCCCCAAACCATACTGGCTTTTTGGGGCGTCATCAAAGCCGGGGCGGTAGCGGTCATGACCAACCCCCTGTACATGAGCCATGAACTGCTCCACCAGCTTAACGATTGCGAAGCCAAGGCCATGATCACCGTGGATTTCCTCTGGCCCAAAATCAAAGAACTGCGCAACGATTTGGGTATAAACAAATATTTTCTGACCAGCATGAACGAATTTATGCGCCTGTCCGGCGACCCTCTATGCCGCTTCAAGGTGCGCCGCCCGCGTCCCTTGACCGGCAGCGCAAGCGAAGATCGGCGGGACGTCATGCCTTTCGCCCGTCTGCTCAACGGCAGAAAGCGCCTGTCCGTCCCCATTAAAAACCCCAACGATGATCTGGCGCTCTTGCAATACACCGGCGGCACCACCGGCATACCCAAGGGGGCCATGCTTACGCACAGCAACATGGTGGCCAACCAGCAGCAGATACTGGAGGTACTCAAGGCCATCGTGGACAAGCCCAACAACCGTTTTTTGGCCGTGCTGCCATTCTTTCAC
>JAITGZ010000057.1 GCA_031280335.1 Deltaproteobacteria bacterium
CAGGCCAAGGCCCATGCTGCCCACAGCGGTGCCGGAACCAAACCCTTCATCACCCAGCGAGGCGGTGCCGTAGGTGAACATTCGGGTATAAACCACGCCGCCGTCCACGCCCAGCACCGGCAATACGCCCTTGCCTTCTTTATCCGCGCCGGAGCTGTACCAGGCGATCAGGCCGGGGGTGCCGAATTTGGCCTTGTAATCAGCGGCCAAGGCAATATGGTAACCTTTGGTATCAAAGGCGTTTTCGGTCTTATTGTCGGCACGGGCGTAAATGGCGTCCAACTTCAGCACAACGGGTTTAAAGTCCGCCGTCAAAGCCAGGCCGGCCCCGGTCAGGGCGGTGTATTTGCCGTCATTGGAGAGGCCGTCGGCCCAGGGCAGGGGGACGCCGGAGGAGTGCCCCACCTTGGCATAGGTGAAATAGGGTTCGGCTTTAAGGGTGCCTTTTTCCACCGAGACGATGAGGCCGAACATGTCGGCGGAGTTGGTGTTGGGGTTGGAGGTCGCGGCCCCGTTGTTTTGAGCCGGCCGGCCGTAAAAACCGGTAAGGGTGATGCCGCCGCCCAGGTCGGCGCTAAGGGCGGCCCCGGCCGTGCGGGCGTCGTACAGCGGGTTGCCGCCCACGGCATTGGGCAGGGTGAGCTGGATAAGCCCGGCGCTCATGCTCAGGGGCGTATTGGGAAACTTGGCTTCAATCCAGGAAAGGCGGGTTTTGAAGTCCTGGATGTTGGTATCCATGGGGCCGGGATTATCAGTGCCGTTGGGATGCCCCCAGCACCATTCGCCCACCTGAAACTCCCAGTAACCTTTGATGTACTGGTTGGCTTCGGCGCTGAAGGTGGCGCGCAGGCGGCTGCGCAGATCAAGGGTATCTTCTTTTTCATTTTTTTCAGCGTAGGCGTCAGTGAGGACGGCCACGGCATCCAAATTGCCGGTGGCGCCCAACTGCACCGCAGCCTCGGCCCGGGCGGCGGTGCCCGCCGCCAGAACAACAGCAACCAGAAGAGTCAGAACATGTTTCATTGGCTTACCTTCCTTGGGAGTATGAATTATAACTGTAAATATCACATTTAAAAAACTTGACACATATTTGATACTTTTCACATGGATGATAATGTTAATCAAAAGATATGGCAAGAAAAAAATTAAAGAACGGGTTCAGGAGGGAGGGGTTCCCTTATTTTTCCACTCCTCATTTATTCTTCCGCAGTGGACCCGCGCCGCAGCACGGCGTCGAAGTAGGCGATGGTTTCTTTAAGGCCTTGTTCCAGGGGGGTGCGCGGCGACCAGCCCAAGCGGTTTTGGGCCAGGGTGATGTCGGGCCTGCGGCGCGCGGGGTCGTCCTGGGGCAGGGGCATACGGATCAGGGGTGATTTGGAGGCGGAAAGGCGCAGGATGGTTTCGGCCAGTTCCAGAATGGTAAATTCGGCGGGGTTGCCCAGGTTTACCGGGCCGGTAAGGTCGTCGGGCGAGGCCATGAGCAGGGGCAGGGCCTGGATGATGTCGCTGACAAAGCAGAAAGAGCGGGTCTGGCTGCCGTCGCCGTAGATGGTGATGGGTTTGCCGAGCAGGGCCTGGATGATAAAGTTGGAAACCACCCGCCCGTCGTCGGGGCGCATACGCGGGCCGTAGGTATTGAAAAGCCGGGCGATTTTGACTTTGATGCCGTGTTGGCGGTGGTAATCCATAAAGAGGCTTTCGGCGGCGCGTTTGCCTTCGTCATAGCAGGCGCGCAGTCCGTGCGGGTTGACGTTGCCCCAGTAGGTTTCCGGCTGGGGATGAATGCCCGGGTCGCCATAGACCTCGGAGGTGGAGGTCTGCAAAATACGGGCGCGGACGCGCTTGGCCAGGCCGAGCATGTTGATGGCGCCGCTGACCGAGGTTTTCATGGTCTGTACCGGGTCGCGCTGATAATGCACGGGTGAGGCGGGGCAAGCCAGATTATAAATTTCATCCACTTCCAGATAAACGGGAAAGCAGACATCGTGGCGTATAAGCTCAAAGCGGTTCCGGCCGAGCAGGTGATGCACATTGTCTCTGGTGCTGCAATAGTAGTTATCCAGGCAGAGTACTTCCGCCCCTTCGTCCAGCAGGCGCTCGCACAGGTGCGAGCCCAAAAACCCGGCGCCGCCGGTAACCAGAACGCGCTTGGGAGTGAACATGTTTTTCCCTTACAGCAAATTAGAGCAATTTCGCTTTGAAATTACGCATATTGTTGGGGCTATCACCATAAACCCCATTTGGGGGGAATGATTCCCCCCAAACCCCCTCAATAATTGGGTTTCCCAAGGGGGTCAAAAAGGGCATGTTCGCCCGGATGCGGCTTCATCTCCTCCATCACCTTCAGGGCAATTAACCTTTGCATTGCTCCATCCGGCAACCGGAGGGCTTTTTCCCAAGGGGTGAACCTTTTTCACCGGTCAGGGGGACCGGGGGGAATGATTCCCCCCGGATGGGGTTTGGGGCGATAGCCCCAACAATCTATAATCTCAAAGTTAATGTATTCTGGGGATCAGCCGTAGCGGAACATCACCCCGAAAGAGGCTCTGGGGTGGTTCCATTCCAGGGCGCCGGGCAGGTGGGCCAGGGCCACGCGGCAGGTGCCGCACTCCAGGCAGCCGGCCACCTCAAAGACAAGTTTGCCTCTTTCATCCACAGTATATAGACCGGCCGGGCAGACTACAGTTAGGGTATTGACCGCAGCCTGGTCCATTTTGTCCTGATGCGGGACGATGTGGGGATTGCCTTCGTCCACCATGAATTTGTTCAGGGATAGTTTTTGTTCTATGTTCATCACAGTGCCCTCGAGCCTTTTAAGCCGTCTTTGATCAGGTTCAGAAAACCGACTTTGGAGACCAGGGGAAGCGCCTTTTTCAGCATCAGCCGGGAAGGCGTTCCGTCCACCTTGAAGAGCTGCGTGAAGACATCCGCAGCCAGGGCGGGGTACTCCGAGAACATGCGCGGGGTGTGTTCAATGAAATGGGGCGCATTTTTGTGCGTGCGCATGTCTTTGAGTACAAAGCTCTGCTCCAGTCTGCTCTTGTAGCCAGCAAGCACGTTGTTGCTGAAATCGCCTTTTTCTTTGGCTTCAATAACGGTCTGGGCGGCCAGGTGCCCGGAGGCGACGGCCAGGTCCATGCCGCGCACGGTATAGCCCAGGTTCATACAGAGGCCGGCGGCGTCTCCCAAAAGCAGCAGGTTATCCGCGCTCAGGGCGGGGAGCATGGCGAGGCCGCCTTCAGGCACCAGATGGGCGGAATATTCCACCAGTTTGGCACCGGCCACCAGCGGTTTGACGGCCGGGTGCTCGCGGAATTTTTCCAGCAGATCCGGCAGGCGCACGGCGGATTTGGACATGTCCGCCACCGTGATCACCAGCCCCAGGCAGAGGCTTTCTTTGTTCGTGTAAAGGAACCCGCCGCCCACCATGCCAGCCGAAGGAAAGCCGGCAAAGAGGTTGGCCATGCCTTCTCCGTCATTCAGGCCAAAGCGGTCATTGATTACCCCTTTGGGCAGCTCAAGTATCTCTTTGGCGCCCACGGCCACGTGGTGCGGGGAAAGTTCTTTTTTCAGGCCGGCTTTCTGCCCCAGCAGGCTGTTCACCCCGTCGGCCAGCAGCACCACCTCGGCGGTCAGTTCGTCCTCCCCGCCTTTAATCCCGATGATCTTGCCGTTTTCCCTGAGCAGGTCATCGGCGTGGGCCGGCGAAACCAGGTCGCACCCGGCTTCTTCCGCCTTGCTGGCCAGCCAGGCGTCAAATTCCGCCCGCAGCACTGTATATGACGCGCAGGAGGCATCGTCAAAGCGGGAAGGGGTATGGAAGTCCGCTGTAAAGCAGCTATCCTCCGTCATCATGGAAACGCGCTCGCGTACTATTTTACGCTCCACCGGGGCCTCCTGGGCAAATCCTGGAATGACTTTTTCCAGGCTGTGCCCGTACAGCCGCCCGCCGGTAACGTTTTTGACTCCGGCGGTATCTCCTCGTTCCAGAAGAAGGACGCTGAGCCCGGCTTTGGCCATGCAGTAAGCGGCCGTGCTGCCGGCGAGACCCGCCCCGACAACTATGGCGTCATAATCGGCCATGATATGCTCCTTATTTTTGCACTGCTTTCAAGAGTTCGGTTACCGCATCTTTCCAGTCTGCGGGGATGAAGTAGTCCGCATTCTGGTTCATGAGGCTTTCTTTATCCTTGTTGATGCTCACAATGGTCCTGGCGTCGCGGATGCCGAAATAGTGCTGGGCCTGGCCGGAGATGCCCACAGCAATATAGAGCTGCGGCTTGAGCTGCTGGCCGGATATGCCGATATAGCATTCTTCGGGCATCCATTTGAAGAATTCCGCGATGGGGCGTGAACAGCCTACTTCCGCCCCTATGGCCTTGGCCAGATTGCGGATTACTACCAGGTCGCCTTGTTCGGAAACGCCGCGGCCCACGCCCAGCACCTTGGCGGCGGCACCCAGATCTACGGTTTGGGCCACGCGGGGCTTGCGGCCTGTTACTGTTACACCGGCGGAGGAGAGGGGGAGGGTGCCCACTTTGCCGCTGCGGGACGGGTCCGCCGCGCCATGCTCAAAATCTTTGGCACCGATGGTGATGAGAGCTGTTTCCGCAGAAGTGGCAGCGGTTTTTACCGCCAGGCCGCCGTACAGCATGGTGCTGACCGTGACCCCGGCATCGCTCACCGTGATGTTTTTACCTTCGGAAAAACAGGGGGCATCCAGCAGAGCGGCCAGTCTGGAGGCCATATCCCGGCAACGCCGGCTGGCGCTCAAAAGAATGAGGGAGGGTTTTTCTTTGCCGGCCTTGTCAGCCAAGGCGGGTGTATAGGCTTCCCAGGGGGCGTCCGCAGGCAGGGGCAGGGAGTACGCTTCGGCCGCGCCGTGGGCGATGGCGTCTTTGGCGGCGGCTTCATCGCCGTTGACAAAGGCTATGGTCTTGGCGCCTTTGCTTAAAGTGGCCGCAGCGGCGGCCAGGGTACGGGCCCAAGGGGTATTTTCCGCAATTATCCAAATATCACGCATTGTGGTCTCCTTTTCACAACAGGGGGCAAGCTACAGAACGCCTTCGGTGGAAAGCTGCTTGACCAGTTTGGCCACCGCCTCAGCCACACTTTCGCCATCGGCCATCAGGTTGACGGCCTTGCGGCTGGTCAGAGGCGCTTTTACGCTCTGCACGGCGGCGAGGGGTTTGACCGTTTCGGCGGAAAGGCCGATGCCCGCCAGGGTCAGGGCGTGGGAAGGTTTTTTCTTGGCGCTGAGAATTTGTTTCACGCCGGGAATGGGGGCATCGCACACGTCCGGGGAAACTACGATCACCACCGGGGCCTTGACGGTAACGGTTTCCGTGCCTTCTTCCAGTTTGCGATCCAAAGTCAGGGTATCGCCGTTCACGCTTACGGCGCTCACATAGCTCACCGAAGGCCAGCCCAGCAGGGCGGCCAGACGCGGCCCGACTTGCTGGGCGTATTCGTCGCTGGAGCATTCGGAGCATATGACCACATCCACATCGCCCAGGGAGCGGATCATGGCGGCCAGTACCTTGGAGGAAGCGGTGCTGTCGGCCTGGGCCAGGGCAGGATCGCTCAGATAATAAACCACATCCGGCCCGCGGGAAAGGGCGTCTTTGGCGGAAGGCTCGGTATCCGCCCCGCAGGTAACGCCCACCAGCTCCGCCGCTCCGGCGCTTTCTTTCAACATCACGCCCGTGGCCAGACCATTGCGATCATATTCGTTGATTTGCGGTTTGCTTTTTTCCACATCCAGGTCGCGGGATTTTTCGTTCACCCGTATATCCGCGTCGTTCAGCACCCATTTGTAACAAACGGCTATTTTTTTCATGAAGACCTCACTCTGAGCTTGATTATTACGCCGCATCCACAGCAATTCGCCTTGAAATTATACATTATTAAACCCCATCCGGGGGGAATCATTCCCCCCGATCCCCCCGACTGATGAAACGAATCAACCCCCTGGGCGGGGGCATCACCCTTCGCCCAGGACTGAAACAGTCGTATTAAACACTTTCAACGTTAAATTGCTCTAAGGAAACACTGATTAATTCGTGGCCCCGCCCCGAACCCCGCTGGGGGGAATAAGAAAGGGGCATGTTCACCCAGGCGCAGCCTTGTCCTTGCCGCACCCTGGCATAATGGCAAGGCACCCCAGACCCCCTTACTATTTTTCAGCCGCAAAGCGGCTGAAAACGTATGCGGGGTGCAGGGGGATCAGCTCCCTGCCGGGGGGAGTTTGAGGGGGCAAAAGGGGCATGTTTGCCCAGGTGTTGCTTTACCTCTGCCATCCCTCTGCACAACGGCAAGGCACCCTCAAGAGAATAAATCAGCGTTTCCCTAAAATTGAACCATTCCAAGGCCCCACGACTTTCCCCCAGGCACGCCGCCGGGACAAGATTGGGAGTTGGGGGGAGGGGAGAATCTCCCCCCAACCTGATCGCCGTATTTACGCGAGAATGCTCCCCGCGATAACCATGCGCTGCACCTGGCTGGTGCCTTCGTAGATTTCCGTAATCTTGGCGTCGCGCATGAGCCGTTCCACAGGGTAGGATTTGGTATAACCGATGCCGCCGTGGATCTGCACCGCCTGGGTGGTTACCCACATGGCGGCTTCCGCCGCGAAGAGTTTGGCCATGGCCGCTTCCGTGCTGTATTTGTCTTTGGTGTCCTTGGCCAGGGCGGCGTGCCGGGTGATTTGGCGGGCCGCCTCCACGCGGGTGGCCATATCGGCCAGCATCCATTGGATGCCCTGGTTGGCGGAAATGGGTTTGCCGAACTGCACACGCTGTTTGGCGTAGGTGATGGCGGCCTCCAGGGCACCCTGGGCCAGGCCCAGGGCCTGGGAGGCAATGCCAATACGGCCGCCGTCAAGGGTCTGCATGGCGATTTTGAAACCTTCGCCTTCTTTGCCCAGCATGTTTTCCTTGGGAACTTCACAGTTCTTGAGGATGATTTCCGTGGTGGAAGAAGCGCAGATGCCCAGCTTGTCTTCCAGCTGACCAACCACAAAGCCGGGAAACTTCTTTTCCACGATGAAGGCGGTAATGCCCTTGAGCCCTTTGGACTTGTCGGTCATGGCAAAGATGATGAAGGTATCGGCCACGCCGCCGTTGGTGATGAACACCTTGGAACCGTTAACGATGTACTTGTCGCCCTTAAGGACGGCTTCCGTCTGCTGGGAGGCCGCGTCCGTGCCCGCGCCGGGTTCCGTCAGACAGAAGGCGCTCAGTTTACGGCCGGAGGCGAGGTCGGGCAGGTATTTTTTCTTTTGGGCGTCATTGCCGAACTTGAGGATGGGGCTGGCGCCCAGGGAGACGTGGGCTGACAGAATGACGCCGTGGGTGCCGCAGACGCGGGAGAGTTCTTCCACCGCCACGCTGTAGCTGACATTGTCGCCGCCCGATCCTTCATATTCTTCAGGGATGGTCAGGCCAAACAGGTTCAGTTCGGCCATTCTTTTTACTGTCTCGGCCGGGAAGCGGTGTTTTTTGTCAATTTCACCGGCGATGGGGGCCACTTCTTTATCAGCGAATTCCCGTACCATTTTTTGAATCAGGATTTGGTCTTCAGTTAAAAAACTCATAATGTACTCCTTATGTGTTGTAAATTGTGGCTTGCGCCGCCGAATATCAGGTATGTCCCCCGCCAGGACGGCTGAAAAAATCAATCCGCCGTTTCCATTCCGGCTGTGGGAGGGCCGGCAAAATCACATCCGGGTATAAAAGCTCGTCTTGGGTTACACATCAAAAAGCAAGAGTCCCTCGCCTTCGACAACGGTCTCGCCTTTTTGATTCACCACCCAGTTCTTCATGACCACCCGTTTTTTGTCCTCAATTTTTTCTTTCACTTCGGCCCAGGCGGTAAGGGTGTCGCCGTAAAAGACAGGCGCGCGGAATTTCAGGGACTGGGTCATGTACACCGCGCCCTGTCCCGGAATAAGGGTGCCGTGTACCGCGCTGATGAGCCCGGCACCGATCATGCCGTGAGCAATGCGCTGACCGAACCGAGTGGTTTTAGCAAAGGCCTCGTCCAGATGCAAGGGGTTATGATCATTGCTCACATCGGCGAATTTGGCCACCACATCGGCGGTGATGTTTTTACTGATGCTGTCTTTGTCGCCTACTTTCAAAGTCGCAAAGGTCCAGGCCATGGTAGTCTCCTGTAAAAAATCCCGGCGCCGCTCTTTGGGCGCCGGGGATGTCTGTTGGTCAGCGCCCTTTGCCCAGGCCCATGGGAGCGTCCCGGAAGATACGGGCGTCCATGAGTTTGGGTTGGCCGTCTATGATGGGCCTGAATTCCATATGGTTCAGGATATCCTTGTCAATATCAATGCCGGGGGCCACTTCAACGAGGTGTAATCCATCCTTTTTCAGCTGGAAAACAGCGCGTTCCGTCAGGTAATACACCGGCTGCCCGATTTGGGAGGCGTACTCGCCGCTGAAGGTAACGTGCCCCACCTTTTTCAGGAATTTTTTTACGCTCCCTTCCTGTTTGATCACCAGTTTTCCGTTGTTTACCGCGATATCCAAGCCCTTGGCGGTAAATGTGCCGCAGAAATACAGCTTTTTGGCGTTCTGGGTGATGTTGATGAAGCCGCCGCAGCCGGTGATGCGCGGGCCCATCTTGCTGACATTGATGTTGCCTTTTTCGTCGCACTCCGCCAGGCCCAGATAGGCGATGTCCAGTCCTCCTCCGTCATAGAAGTCAAACTGATAGGCCTGATCCAGAATGCAGTCGGCGTTTATGGTTACTCCAAAGTTTTTGCCGCCCTGGGGTACGCCACCCACCGGGCCGGCCTCCACCGTCAGGGTCATGTAGTCGCCGATGCCTTCTTCGTTGGCTACGGCCGACACAGCTTCGGGAATGCCGATGCCCAGGTTGACCACTGAGTCCGGCGTAAGGTCCATGGCACCGCGTCTGGCGATGATTTTGCGATCATCCAGCTCTATGGGAGGGATGGAACCGGTGGGGATGCGCCTGTCCCCGGAAAACACTGTAACAAAGTCACGCGGCACATCGGCCTGGTGTAGATCGTGGGGCACGGCCACCACTGCGTCCACGCAGATATAGGGAATTTTGACCAGTTTCGGGTCCAGGCTGCCGGCTTTGACCACCTGACGCACCTGCACAATCACTTTGCCGCCGTTGCGTTTAACCGCCTGGGCAATGGAAAGGACGCCAAGACTGATGCCCTCCTCTTCCATGGTGATATTGCCTTTTTCGTCGGCCAGGCTCCCGCGCAGGAAGCACACCGTGGGCTTGCAGTCCTTGTAGAACAGCAGTTCTTTGCCGCCCAGGGTAACCAGCTCCACCAGGTCTTCTTTGGTGATGTCATTGAGTTTGCCGCCGTTGAGGCGGGGGTCCACAAAGGTCTTCAGCCCCACATGGGTTACCGTGCCCGGTTTGCCCGCCGCCATGTCGCGGTAAAGCTGGGCGATGGTGCCCTGGGGCAGGTTGTAGGCCTCGATCTTGCCTTCGGTCGCCAATTTCCCCAGGGTGGGGCTCAGGTTCCAATGCCCGGCGACTACTCTTTTAAGCAGTTTTTCATGGGCCAGAAAATCCAGCCCGGTGCCCACCCCGCCGCCCTGACCGGCCGCGTAAACCAGGGTCAGGCCCGTGGGTGAGCCGGTTTGCGCAAAGCGCTCGCCCAATGCCTTGATCACTTGTTCCGCAAGCGCATGGAGCAAAAAACCTTCGGTGATCAGCGTATCCCCGTCTTTGACCAGGGCCGCCGCCTCTTGAGGAGACAAAAATTTAGCCATTTAATTTCCTCCCAAGATTAGAATTGCAGTCCCAAAATAGTCCAGATAACAATGAGTACCAGGGTGGTCAGGAAGGGCACCACCAAGGAGACCATACCCAGATCCGGGTAAGATTTCTTGTGGGTCATGCCGCAGATGGCCAGCAGCGTGATGACCGCGCCGTTATGGGGCATGGTGTCAAAACCGCCGGAGGACATGGCCGCCACGCGGTGCAGCAGTTCGGGGTTGAGGCCCACGGCATTGGCCCAATTCAGATATTCCGCGCCCATGGCTTCCAGGGCTATGCTCATGCCGCCGGAGGCGGAGCCGGTGATGCCCGCGAGGACATTGACGGCGATGCTTTCAGAGATGAGCGGGGTATCAAGAATTTTGATGCCCATCAGGGCCTCGCGTACCGTAGTGAACCCGGACAGCGAACGTATGACGTTACCGTAGCCCACTTCCGAGGCCGTGTTCATGATGGCCAAAAGGGAGCCTATGGCACCGGCGTTGAGGGCGGTCTGCAGATTGCCCCGGGCCTTGAACTGCCTGCCCGAAAGAATGATGGCCAGAACAATGCCGGCGATGAGGGCGATGATCAGCGCCCAGTTGGCCACGGGAACGACCTTGGCGGCCAGGGCCAGATTGGCGGTTTTGTCCATGATGGCGCTGTCCCAATCTTTGATGACCTTGGTGAGTATGAAGTTGAGTACCAGCACGGTGGCAAGGGGCAGGCAGGCAAGGCCCGCGCCGATGTCCGGGATGTCGTCTTTGGCAACGGCGGCCTGCACGCGGGTGTCTTTTTCCCCATAGCCTTCACCGGCGGCGATCATCTTACGCTTGCGGTATTCCAGCCAGGCCACGCCCACCGCGAAAATAATGATGGCGCCCACTATGCCGAAGAGTGGGGCGGCAAAGGCGTCGGTATTAAAATATTTGGCCGGGATCATGTTCTGAATCTGCGGGGATCCCGGGGTGGCCGTCATGGTAAAGCCAAAGGCGCCCAGAGCTATGGAGCCGGGAATGAGGCGGCGCGGGTAGTCGGCCTGCTCAAACAGGGCTGCGGCAAAAGGATACACGGCAAAGGCCACCACAAAAAGGCTTACGCCGCCGTAAGTCAGCACGGCGGCAGCCAACACCACGGCCATAATGCCGCGCTGCGGGCCGAGCGTGCCCGCAATGGCCTTGGCCACGGAACGGGCCGCGCCGCTGTCTTCCATGACCTTGCCGAAAACAGCGCCCAGAAGGAAGACGGGGAAGAAGTTCTTCACGTAGGTGACGGCGTTGATCATGAACAGCTCGGTGTAGCTTGGCATGATGGCGTTGCCGTCTATAACCGCGGCCACCAGCGCGCAGACCGGCGCGAAGAGGATGACCGAATAGCCTTTATAGGCTATATAGGTCAACAGAGCGAGGGAAAGGATGATTCCTAGAACCATGAATACCTCCATGTAATAAAAGTTTTGACGCTTTGGAAAAACACAAAACTACCGTATATCGCCACAAGAAGAGTCTTGTCGCTGCCGCAAGCGGCATAGCCGCACAGGAATAATTTGCCAGCGGGGAGATCATGCCTGTAGTCGGGCTGCGCGAACAACCCCCAAGCTAATTTGGGGTTATAACCAATTTGGGCGGCCAACGCAAGTCGTTGTCCAAAAAAAGTGTTAAGGAAGCGCTGATTAATTCGGGGCGGATCCCCGAATTAATCAGTGTTTCCTTAAGCAAAGGGATAAAAAGGCTGAGGTTAAAGCAATCATCTCAAAGTTGAACCGCCCTGGAGCCGCCCTGTGCCGTGCGTCCTTCTTGCTCTTGCTAACCAGGCCGGTTATAAAACGGGCGGAGGTACAGGAGAATGAGCGGAGTGAAAAAGGTTTTGGTAACCGGCGGGGCGGGCTATATTGGCGCGCATGCGTGCAAAGCCTTGGCAGAGGCCGGTTATACGCCTGTGGTGTATGACAATCTTTTTTCCGGACACAGGGATTTTATCCGTTGGGGCGAGTTTATTCATGGTGATATTCTGGATGCGCGCACGCTGCGCGCGGCCATGCGCCGGACGGCCCCGCTGGGGGTGATGCATTTCGCGGCCCGCATTGAAGTGGGTGAATCGGTGCGCGACCCCGGTTTGTTTTACCGTGTCAACGCGGGGGGCGTTTTGACGCTATTGGAGTCCATGCGGGATGAGGGGGTGAATTGTCTGGTGCTTTCCGGTACCTGCGCGGTTTACGGCACCCCGGAGCGTTCGCCCGTGAGCGAAGACGCGCCTTTGCGTCCCATAAGTCCTTATGCCGCGTCCAAGGCCATGATGGAGCGGATGTTGGATGATTTTGAGGCGGCGCACGGACTGCGCGGCGCGGTGCTGCGTTACTTCAACGCCGCCGGGGCGGATCCGGGCGGGGAGATTGGCGAACGGCACCGGCCGGAGAGCCATTTGATCCCGCGCGTGTTCATGGCCGCCTGCGGAGATACGCCCGCCCTGGCTTTGTATGGGGACGACTATGCCACCCCGGACGGTACCTGCCTGCGCGACTATATTCATGTGAACGATCTGGCCCGGGCCCATGTACTGGCCTTGGAAAAACTGCTTCAGGGCGGCCGTGGGTTTAAGATAAATCTGGGGACGGGCCGGGGGTATTCCGTGCGTGAGGTGCTGGAAAAAAGCCGCGCTGTGCTTGGGCGGGACATACCGTTTTCCATCCTGCCCCGCCGTCCGGGGGATTCGCCCGCGCTGGTGGGCGAGGTGGCGCTGGCCAAACGCGCGCTGGGCTGGCGGGCCGAACATTCTTCATTGGAGCATATTCTGCACACGGCCTGGGAGTGGTTTAAGAAAGACAGACCGAACAGAGGTTGAGACCCGCGTGCTTGTTCCAAGCTGTTACGCCGCATGGAGTGTTTTATTTTGAGATTATATACTTGGATGGCTGTCGTTACAAAGCTCATCGGGGGGAATGATTCCCCCGGCCCCCCGTGATGTTTTTTTCAGCCGCCGCGCGGTTGAAAAATGTGAAGGGGGTTACAAAGGGATTTGCATTTTGCGGCGCTTGGAGTAAGAGGTAGCCCATCATGCGCAAGCTCAGGATCATTCAGGTGGTGAACGTGCGTTGGTTTAACGCCACGGCTTGGTATGGGCTTTTCTTGTCCCGTCTGCTCAAGGAGGCGGGACATGAGGTCTTGGTTTTGGGTTTGGGCGGCACGGAGAGTTTTGCCAAGGCCGAGGCTTGGGGGCTGAAGCCCAAGAGCCTGCCCTTGAACAGCCGCCGCCCCTGGAAGGCGTGGGGGCTTTGGCGTTCTTTGCGCCGGGTGGTACGTGAGTTTAAGCCTGATCTGGTCAATTGCCACCGGGGTGAGTCTTTTGCGCTTTGGGCTTTGGTCAAGTATATGGAGGGCGGGTTTGCCCTGGTGCGCACCAGAGGGGATCAGCGCCCGCCGCGCAACGATATTTTTAATCGCCTGCTGCATACCAGGTCGGCGGATATATTGATTGTTTCCAACACGGCCACTGCCGACATTTTTTTAGATTATTTCAATGCCAATCCGGAAAGGGTGTTTACCATCACGGGGGGAGTGGACACCGGGGTTTTTTATCCGGATGCAGAGGCCGGCAGAGTGGCGCGCACGTCTTTGGGCTGGGGGCCGGAGGATTTTGTGGTGGGGCTGCTTGGCCGCCTGGACCCGGTCAAGGGGCATGAAATTTTGATTAAAGCCTTGGGAAGGCTTAAAAACAGGCTTAAAGAGCGTTTTAATTGCAAGTTCCTCTGCCTGGGCATGGATTCGGAGATGAGCGAGGCGGATGTCAAGCGTTTGTGCCGTGAATCCGGCATAGAGAATAATGTGGTGGTTACAGGCCGGGTGGACGATGTGCGCGCCTGGCTGAACGCCCTTGACTTGGGGGTGCTTTCTTCGGTGGCTTCCGAGGCCATAGCCAGGGCGGCTTTGGAGATACTGGCCTGCGGCAAGCCGCTTTTGAGCAGCGACATAGGGGTTATGCCAGATATTCTGCCGTCGGAGTTTCTGACCCCTTTGGCGGACATACAAGCCCTAAGCGAGGCCCTGGAGCGCTGTATGCTGGATCGGGATTTTCTGGAGCGTCTGCGTCTGGCCGGACAGGAGGCCATAAAAAGCCTGCGGGCTGAGGATTTTTTGGAAAATACCCTGGCCGCCTACGCCAAGGCCCTTGCAGCGGCGGGGCGTGGTTAGGGCGTTTTAATTTTAGCGAGTGCGGGCGGCGCTTCCTGCTCCGCCGAACGTCATGCTTGTGGCCGGAGGCACCGGGGGCTTCCCCGGCGCCCCCGGTTCGCATTGAAAATGATCTAAATCAAGCCGCAGGAGATGTTGGGAGGGCCGGCGTTTTTCACGGCCAAATCCAGTTCAGGCACCTGGGCGTGTTTGTTGTCTTTGTGGATCAGGGCTATGGAGGGCCCGTTACCGGAGGCATTCAAAATGGGCGTGGCCTCTTTCCACAGTTTGCTTACCTGCGCTTCCGGGTCGTCCAGATCCCCGAAGTAGAGCGCGTTGGATATGCAGGCCGAGACGCAGCGCGGCTGCAGTCCTTTTGCCAGCCGGTGCGCGCAGAAGGTGCATTTGTCGGATTTGAATTTGGGGTGGCGCTGGTGCGGCGCGGCCATTTCTTCATAGGGGGTGGGCAAATCAAAGTATTGTTTGCCTGAGGAGCGTATGACCGAATGGTACGGGCAAACCTCCACACATTTGCCGCAGCCGTAGCAGGCATCCTGATCGATGACCACCAGGCCGTTGTTTTGTTTGCTGATGGCCCCCGCCGGGCAGGCCGGCAGGCAGCTTGGCTTGGCGCAGTGGCAGCAGGACAGGCGCAGCCAGGTTTCATAGGGCGTTCTCTCCTGCTCCACCCGCAGCAGCCTGCACCTGAAGTCGCCGTAAGGGGTCAGGTTTTCCATCTTGCAGGAGATTTCGCAGGTGTGGCAGCCCACACATTTGTCGATATCAATCACCATCGCGTAACGCATATTGTTTTCCTTTCGGTATCCGGCCGCGCCGGGGATGATTTGCCTTATGCCGTCTTTTTAACCACCTGCACGGCTATTTCCTTCAGGCTGGGGTAGCCGGATATGGGATCATATTCGCGCGGCATCAGTTCGTTTACATTGGCCTGCACCCAACCGTGCATCATGCCGACTATGCCTTTGGGCAGCAGTTTGGTCACCTGGGCGAAGGCATCAATGCGCCCCCACTGCGAAGTGATGACCACGGGGTCTCCCGTGCTGAGGCCGCGCTCTTTGGCGTCTTCGGGGTTGATGTCGCAGTATGGGCGCGACTCCAGCTCCAGAAGCCAGGGGGTATGTTCCCGGCATTTACTGTGCGTGATGTGCGCGCGCCTGGTACCGCTGATGATCAAAAGCGGATACTCTTTAGTGGGCTGATACGGTTCTTTGTATTCAGGCAGGGGCGGGTAGCCGTATTTTTCCAGCAGGGAGGAGCGGGCTTCCACCTTGCCACTGGGGGTGGGGTAACCTTCGCCTTCCGGGAGCGGGGGGTAGGGGGTCTCTATTACCACCCCCTTGGTCAGGTTGTCCGTCAGGTCTTTATAGGATTTCTTCCACCAGCCGAGGATGCCGTTACAGGCGGCCACCGGGTCGCCCTGGTAGCATTTGTCGCCTTCGCCTATGGCCTTGCCTATTTCCATGGCGATGCGCCAGTCTTCCCGCGCCTGTCCCAGAGCGGGGACGGGTTTGCGGCCGTAGCATTTACGGCCGAAGATGGCAAAGGGGGCGTAGCGCTCCAGATTGGTGGAGGCGGGCAGAATAATATCCAGTTCATCATGGGTGTGCGGCCGGTAAAAGTAATCCGTGGCCATGCTGAAATCCAGCTTGCGCAGGGCCGCGACGTATTCCTTGGTCTGCGACCAGATCATCACGTTAAAGCCCCAGGCCAGAAAGACCCGGCATTTGCCTTCGTTGACCCATTCCGGAAAGCGGTTCATCATAACCTGTTTGGTGTATTGGGTCCAAGCCGGGTGATAGGGCAGATCCAGGCGCTGGTTGAATTTGTCTTTGACCAGATCGTAACGGGTGAACACGTCATCGGTAAAGGGCCAAAAGACGAAACCGGGCGGGAAGGGGCTGGGCGGCTTTTTGCCGGGAAAGGGCTTGCGCTGTCCGGTAATGGCGTACAGCATGACCATGCCGCGGTGGTTGTTCACGGCATTGCGGTCATGTATGGTACTCATGGTGGAATTGAGGATCATGGAAGGCTTGACCGTGGCGAAGGTGCGCGCGGCGGCGATCATATCCTCTTTGGGTACCCAGGTGATCTCCTGGGTTCTTTCCGGGGTGAACTGTTTGACGTAGGCCACGTATTCATCCCAGCCGTGAATCCATTTTTCGCAAAATTCCTTGTCGTGCAGGTTTTCCGAGATGATTACGTTGGCCATGCCGGCGGCCAGGGCCGCGGTTACGGCCGTGCGCGGACGCAGGTGGACATCGGCGAACAAAGCGGCGGTGGGCGTGGCCCGCGGGTCCACCACAATGAACTTGCAGCCCTGCTCTTTGAAGCGCAGCACGGCTTTGGTGCTGGGGGCGTTGGAATAGGGGAAGTTGGTGCCCCAGATCAGACAGCATTTGGTGCCTGGAGCGGGCAGGCCCACGGAAAGCACCTGTGTGCCGAAACAGCAGACATTGGCCATGGTTTGGGCCGAAGAGCAGTTGACCGAGGATTCGGTGCCGAAGTTGATGGAGCCGTAAACGCTGGACAAAAGACGCACCGCCGCGCGCGGCTCTTTGGGGTCGCCCACATAAAAGACGGCTTTGTCCGCTCCGTATTTTTCCTTGTTGCTTTTCAGGGCCTGGGCGATGCGCCGGTAGGCCTCGTCCCAGGTGATGCGCATGAATTTGGGATCGGCCGCGCCTTTGGGGGCGGTGCGCATCATGGGATAAAGCAGGCGGTTGGGGTTGTATTGGCGCTGAAAGGTGGAATAGCCCTTGGAGCAGGGCGGCGAAGCGGGAAACCCCTCGCCCCACGGCTCTATTTCGGTGATTACGCCGTCCAGGGTGTGCATTTTAAGTCCGCAGAAAGGCACCCCGTTGCAGTTGTCGCAATAACTGTAAAAGGTGTCCTGCTGCGGTTCCGCCGCAGCCGCCCGCGCCTGACGAAAAAGGGGATCCGGCGCCAGGGAAAGGGCGGCCGCCGCGGCTCCGGCCGCTTGCAAGAAACTCCGCCGCGACATATATGAATGTTTCATGTGGCCTCCTCATCTTCCGGCTTTTACGCGCCGGCAGCCATAGTGCTTTTTGTTGCTTGAGACTTGAGTTCCAGCAGCAGAGCTGCGCCTTCCGTCTCTTCGTACCGCAAAAACTCTCCCATATAGCGCAAGAACAGGGTGTAGAGGCTGCCCGGCATCTGGGTTTGCGCCCGTTCAAGCAATGCCTCCACCCAGTTAAACAGAAGCTTTTTTCTGAAGCGCGCTTCTTTTTCCAGCGCCTCCGTCCAGTCCGCCTCCGGCGGCAGCTCCGCCGTAAGGGCCGCCTGGCGCCCCAAAAAAGCCAGAATGACCGCCAGGTGATCCTCCGGTATATCTTCCCGCTCCGCCAGTTCAATCTGTTCTGAGCGGTAGGCGTCCCTGGCGTCAAATACCGACTGTTGGTACATAATATGTCTGGGGCTGGTATAAACCGACTGGCACAGGGATACGCAGTGCCCCTCCCGCATGCCCAGAAATTCTTTGGCATACAGGTTGGCCATATCCAACAGTGCCTGTTCCTCCCCCTGCGCCGCACAGCGTTCCACCGCCTCACGCAGTTCCGGGAGGGCGCTTTTTTCCGCGTTGAAGGAGGGCAGGGAAGACAGGTTGGCGCGGAGCAGTTTCCACAGTTCCGCATCCATTTCATGATGCAGCAGACGTGAGAACAGACGGTAGAAAGCGGCCGCCATGCTGCGGTATTCCTTCAATGTCCGGAAAAGTTCCAGGTCCATGGTCTTGTTCCCGCCTTGTTCAGGAGGCCCCGGCCGGGCCGGGTCCGGAGATGACAAGGGCCGCAGGCGAAGCCGGTTCAAGGTTGGGCCGTTCCGCTTCAGGCGGACGGCGGAGGGCATGGCAACCGGCGCAATCCGTATTGGCCGGGGTTTTCACCTGCATGGAATCATGGCAGGACATGCAGCGCTGATGATAAGCCGCTTTTAGCGTTGTGCGCCGGGCGGCAGCGGGCGGGTTTTCACGCGGGTGGCAGCTGCCGCAGGAAGGCGGACTCAATGACGGCGTGCTGTTATGGTGGCAGGAGGCGCACATGCGCAGATCGCCCTGGTGGAAAGCCCTGGCCAGGGGGGATTCCTGCGCTTTTTGCAACAGCCCTTTCACCAGACGTCTGTGCTGAAAGAGTACCGGCTTGTATTCGGCGGAGAGTACGCTGATGCGGACTTCTTCCGGAATATCCGCAAAATCCTGCGTTGTTTCGCGGGTTTTGCGCATACGGTAGGCTTCCATGGCCAGAGTGCTTCTGTTTTCATCCGGCATGGCCGCCAGGCGTCCGGCCCCCTCACGCGTACCCGCATCGGGACGGAAAGGCACATGGCAAACCAGGCAGTTGTCCGGCGAGGTTTTAACAGCCGTGGCGGAACGGTGGCAGCCGGCGCAATCCATGGTCTTCATGGCCGTAACGCGGTGGCAGCCGGTGCAGGTGCGCCCCTTGGACCACAGGGCATTGTCGGCGTGTTCGCGCACCAGACGCACGACGGCCCTGGGGTCATCCGTATGGCCGGTCCGGTACAGCGTAATAAAGTCGGCCCGCGCTTCACCGTTTATGGTGTGGCACTTTCCGCAGCTGTCCACCCGTTGGTGATGGCAGGCGGAACACTGGTTATTCACGCCTTCGTGCGAGGCGTGGTTAAAAAGCGCCGGGGCCATCATTCTGCCGGGCAAAGGTTCGCCCTGGGCGCTCTTTGCGAAGATAAAAGCCAGATCCGGCTGGCCTCGTTCCAGGCGGGGGCCGTCGGAATACTTGCGTTCACGCGATAACGGCACCGCATGGCAGGTGGAGCAGTTGGAGGGCCCGGCCGCTTTGCCTTCCATGTTCAGGCGCACGTGGCAGGTCAGGCAGGTTTGGTGCGCGGCCTCACGCGCCGGGGGCGTGTTCTCTTTCTTTTTTTGCAGATGGCAGGTGAAGCAAGGCTGTTCTTTGCCCTTTTCCAGCAAAAGCGCCCCGCTGTCTTTGTCCACTACTGTATGGTGGCAATTGGAGCAGTTTTTTTCCTGCCCCGCCAGGGGAGGTATGCGCGGTGAGGTGTTGTGCAGACTGTGCAGGGGCAAGGGCATGCGCACCTGCATGGCCGCGCTCTTAAAGGGCAGTTTGTCCGCGTGGCAGCGGGCGCAGTTGTTGTCGCGTACGCTTGGCCCCGCGCCCTTGCCTTCAGATGTTCTTTTTTTATGGCAGCTCAGGCAGGCATCGTGATAGGCGTCCCGCAGGGCCGTCTCGTTCAGGCCGGTTGTGCCCTTCATCTTCCAGTCGAAAAAATCCCGCGCCGTCCGCCCGTGGCAGGCGGCGCAGTCAGCGGCCTCAGCCCCCAGTTTGGTGGTGTGCATGTCATGCAGAAAAGTAACCCCGGCCTTGGTGCGTTTGATAAACCCGGCACCCTGCCGGTCTATGGTTACAATATCCGCCCGATCTGCGGCGTTCGGGGCCGGGGTTTTGTCCGGTCCGGCCGCCAGGGCCGCGCAAGAGAAAAACACCGGCAAAAAAAGCGTTGCCGCGACGGAAAGCCATTTTACCGGGACAATGACTGTTTTCATAGTCTATCCTCTTCGCTGGTAAAACCTTGTGTGATTCTGCGGAGAATAAAAAAACTGTTACGGCGCGCGCTGCGGCGGCCACATTTTTTTGACGGATTCCCTCCTCTTTGACTATGAATTTAGAGATTCAAATTATTTAGTTAATAATAATGCAATTAAATTTTTTATGTCAATATTTTTTTATTTAAAGCATAATTATTATCATATCAGTCGTCTTTGACATATTTGTGATAACAAATTATTTCAGTTCCATTTCTTTCTATAATGTATGCATAACTCAGTTTCTTGATATGTATAACATTGAACTATCATATCTTGAAAATACTCTGAATGGTAACCAGGCTTTACTCCGCTGCGGCCTTATTTGAAGATGATGAAATTCATTTTCATTAAAAAAGCGCGGATGTGGCCTTTTTAAAGTTAAAACCTTCAAGACAAAACCATGAGCGCTGTTTTTACGGCTACAGCGTTTGCAACATATGTCCGGATGCGCGGAGGATCATTTTATATATTATTATGTTTTTAATGACATAATAATACAGAGGCATATGTTGGTACATAAAGACGCCGAAGATAAGCATTGCGTATTGGGCACAAAAAATATCGCGCCCGGCAGGGAATTATCTTGACTAAGTTGCCGCCCGTCTCTATGTAGAAGGAGCGGAGAATACAAACTTTGCCTTGTGTGGCCGCTTCAGGGCGTTTTATACGCCCCGGGGCGCGGCTTTGTCGCATGGCGGAGCGGAGCCGGCCTTCCGGCCCGTATTTTCCGACTCATCCTGCCCGCTACCCAGCCGGGCAGCGGACTCCTCCACACGCGACCCTCAATGCCACGTCCCGTTGCAGCGCGGCCCGCGCTTCACGGCGACGTGCGCGCGCTTAAAGCCGGAGAGACTCAAAGTGGGCCGATCCGGGCGC
>JAITGZ010000116.1 GCA_031280335.1 Deltaproteobacteria bacterium
TATGTTCACCATCATTTAGGGAGCATGACATGTTTAGTACAGACTCCTTGTCGTTGCCTGCGTCAATAGCGCTTGCAGCCCTGCAGGCCCTTATGCTGCTGCTGCTTGCGCCGTTGCTGTCCGGCATATCAAGAAAAATTCGTGCCAAAATGCATTCGCGCATCGGCCCCATGGGGGTCAGAGGCGTTTTGCAGGATTACCGCGACATCGCAAAACTCATGACACGGCAGGAAGTTACGCCGGTAAACTCCGGCGTCATCTTTCGCGCCATGCCGTTTATACTCATCAGCAGCATGCTGACAGTGGCGATGACCCTGCCCATAATAACCCAAGGGTCGCTGCTCGGCAGCGCGAGCGACCTGATTACGCTCATTTATATCTTTGCCCTGTTCCGCTTTTTCTTCTCCCTTTCCGGGCTGGATTCGGGCAGTCCTTTCGCCGGACTGGGTGCAAGCCGTGAATTGGTTATAGGCGTACTGGTGGAACCTGTCTTGATGCTGTCCCTTTTGGTTATGGCGCTTATTGCCGGATCAACCAATATTGGGGCCATGAGCATGCTCGCGTCCGCCAATTGGGGGGGGGATGTGCCCACAGCCGCCGCCCTGGCTATGGTTGCCTGCTCTTTTGCCGTGTTTATTGAAATGGGCAAAATACCCTTTGACTATCCTGAAGCGGAGCAAGAACTGCAAGAAGGCCCCCTTAGCGAATATTCAGGCGTGGGTCTGGCCCTGGTGAGCTTGGGCATAAAACTCAAGCAAACTGTAATAGCCGCGCTCTTTATCAGCGTATTCCTGCCCTTCGGCAGCGCGCAAGCGGGCGGCAGCCTGACCTTCGGCACAGTTGTTCCGGCTATGGTTATTTTTGCCGCCAAACTTCTGGCTGTCTTCGTGCTGAGCGCGCTTTACGAAAATTCTCTGGCACGCGGGCGTTTCCTCCTGACATCCAAAGTTACCTGGTCGGGTTTTGGGATCGCCGCCTTGGCCTTTGGTTTTTACTTTACCAAACTCTAAGGACTGAGGGCGGACATCATGGACAAAGTCGCTCTATATATAGAGCAATTTCAAAGTGAAATTGCTCCGTCCGGCAACCGGATGGCTTTCCCAGGGGGTGAGCCCTTTTCACCGGTCAGGGGGGCCGGGAGGAATGATTCCCCCCGGATGGGTTTTGGGGCTATCGCCCCAAAATGTATAATCTCAAAGTTGAATTGCTCTGGCGGTCTCTTGATCCCGCTCATCGGCACCGCATGTCGTTCTGCTCGATCATAATGGCATCATACTGGTTGAACTACGGAGTGTAACATGTTTGATACAAGCGCAATCATAAACAATTTGGCCGGCCTTCTGGTGTTTACCTCCCTGATGGTGGTGATCTGCAAAAAAGCGACCACCTCGGCCCTTATCTACTCCGTGCAGTCCGCTGTGCTGGTGTTGGTCTTTATCAGCATAGGGCATATGACGGGAGCAGGCGAGCTATACACATGGGCGGCCACCGCCGTGTTCACCAAAGTTGTTCTGGTGCCGCTCATCATGTACAGTACCCTGAGCAAACTGCACGATCCCGAAGCCGGCGGCACAATCATTTCTTCCGCTGTCCTGATATTATTGACCACCCTTATAATGATCCTTTTTTTCTTCGTCGCGAACAGCGTGGAGATACCGATCATCAGGCGGCACGGTCTTGAGCCGCTGCTGGCGGTATCGTTGGGACACTTCATGATCGGAGTTATGTGCATTGTTTCTCAACGCAATATTATGAAGCAGATTTTCGGATACTGCCTCATGGAAAACGGCGCGCACCTGACCCTGGCCCTTATGGCCAATCAAGCTCCCCACCTGGTGGAAATAGGCATCACTACCGACGCGATCTTTGCGGTAATTGTCATGGTGTATATGGCGCGGCGTATCTACGCCACTATTCATACGCTTAACGCGCAAGATCTTACGGCGCTGAAAGGGTAATAAAATGAACGAATTATTGAGCAATGCCCAAATGCTTTTGTATTTACTCCTTGCTACGCCGTTCATAACCTCGCTGCTGTCCTTTGCCTGTTCCTTTGGGGGCAAATCCGCACGAGGCCCGGTCAATTTCATCAACATTGCGGGCCTGACGACATTATTTCTTATCGCGCTGGCCGTTATCCGCGAGGTTTACACCAAAGGCGAGGTCTTTGCCGCAGGCAAATGGATTTATCTGGACGGACTCTCGGCTCTGTTCCTTCTGGTGCTGGCCCTGCTGGCCTTTATTACCGGGCTGTACTCCTACGGATATATGAAACATGAAGTGGATCACGGCGAAATAACAGTGACCACCCTCTGTTACTATTACGGTTTCTCCCATCTTTTTATCTTCACAATGCTCATCGTCATCACTACCAACAACCTTATCCTGATGTGGGCGGGGGTGGAAGCCACAACCCTGGCCTCAGCCTTTCTGGTGGGCATCTACGGGCAGAACTCCTCGCTGGAAGCGGCCTGGAAGTATATAATCATTTGCACCGTAGGCGTGGCTTTCGGTCTGTACGGCACAGTGCTGGTATATTCCAACGCATCTTCGGCCATGGCCGCGGCGGGTCTGGATCCCGCCGACGCCATCTTCTGGACGGAAGTGATGCAGCATACTTCCGGCTTTGACCATACCCTGATGCTCATTGCCTTTGTCTTCGTGTTCATCGGTTTCGGCACAAAGTCCGGCATCTTCCCCTTGCACGCATGGCTGCCCGACGCGCACAGCGAAGCGCCCAGCCCCACCAGCGCCCTCCTTTCCGCCGTTTTGCTCAAATGCGCTTTTCTGGTCATTCTGCGTTACTATATAGTCATAAACCGCAGCATCGAAAGCGACATGCCGCAAATGATGATGTTGGCATTCGGCTGCCTGTCCTGTCTCGTCGCGGCCTTTTTCATCGTTACGCAACACGACCTAAAGCGCAAGCTGGCCTATCACAGTGTGCAGAACATGGGGCTCATCGCTGTGGGCATGGGCTTTGGCGGGCCCATCGGCGTATTCGCCGCCATGATTCATGTGCTTAATCACAGTTTGGCCAAAGGATTGCTATTCTGCATATCCGGCAACGTACTGCTCAAATACGGCACCCGCGATACCCGCGTGGTCAAGGGCATGCTCAAGGCCATGCCCTTTTCGGCCATATTGCTGGCTGGCGGGGCCCTCGGCCTGGGAGGGCTACCCCCCTTCAATGTATTTATAAGCGAATTTCTGGTAGTGCTTGCAGGCATTGAAACCAATAACTTTGTATTGACTGTGGTTCTGCTGTTGATACTGATGATGGTTCTGGGCGGCCTGGTACATATGGTGGGTTCCACTATATTCGGCGAGCGGCCGGAGCAGATAGCCAAGAAGGAACTGGGGATTATGACCCTGCTGCCCACCGGCGCCCTGCTGATCATGATGCTGATCATGGGCGTATCCATTCCAAAACCTGTGGCCAACATTGTGCATACGGCGACAAACATAGTGCTGGACGGAAACAGCTCTTTTGCTCAAATAAAGCCCGACACGCGCCCCATCCCCATACAGGGCGAGGTAAAGGCGATAATCTTTGAAGGCGCCTCAACACAAACAAGTCAGGAGTTTTAACGTGACCCAGTCAGCAGAAACCACTCAAAATAAACCCAATAACGGGGACCTGGGCGCTCAATATGTGGCCGATGTGCGCCAGCGCTTCCCCGCTGCGGTTATCGATGAAGAACGGCAGACCCGCGACCAGCTAACAATCACGGTGAAACTTGAATATCTGCCCGAAGTAGTTGAATATTTATACTACAAAAAAGGCGGCTGGCTCCCGGTGCTCTTTGGCAATGACGAGCGCACCATTCATGGTAACTACGCTATCTATTATGCCCTATCCATGGAAGAGGGAGAAAAATGCTGGATCGTGGTGCGGGCGCTTGTGGACCCGGCTCGTCCGGAATTTCCGTCTGTGACCGTAAAGGTGCCTGCTGCGGTATGGGGTGAGCGTGAAATTCGGGATATGTTCGGCCTTACCCCGGCGGGCATACCAGATGCCCGCCGTTTGGTGCTGCCCGATGACTGGCCGGAGGATCTGTACCCCTTGCGCAAGGACAGTATGGACTACCGCCAACGCCCGGCACCCACCACGAACAGTGAAACTTACAGTTTTGTGAATGATCTGGGGGACAGCCATAATCGCATCATTCCCATAGGGCCGATGCATGTTACCTCTGACGAGCCGGGTCACTTCAGGCTCTTTGTGGACGGCGAAAATATCGTGGACGCCGACTACCGTATGTTTTACGTGCATCGCGGCATGGAAAAAACCGCCGAAGTGCGTATGGGATACCACGAAATCACCTTTCTGGCCGAACGGGTTTGCGGCATTTGCGGATACGCGCACAGCATCGCCTATGCCAATACCATTGAAAACGCGCTCGACATCAAGGTCCCGCCGCGCGCGCAGTGGATAAGAACACTCTTGTTGGAAAGCGAGCGCCTGCACAGCCATCTTTTGAACCTGGGCCTGGTTTGCCATTTTAGCGGCTTTGACTCCGGTTTTCAGCAATTCTTCAGGGTGCGCGAAAAATCCATGACCATTGCCGAAATGCTCACCGGCTCACGCAAGACTTACGGATTAAATCTTATCGGAGGCATCCGCCGGGATATACTTGAAACCGCACGCAAAAACACCATTGCGCTGCTGAATGAGATGGAAGCGGAGGTGATCACCTTAATTGACATGCTTGTGAACACCACAAATTTTGAGCAACGCACCAAAGGTGTCGGCATTCTTGATCGCAAGGTCGCGCGCGACTATAGCCCGGTGGGGCCGATGGTGCGCGGCAGCGGCTTCAAACGCGATGTGCGCCTTGATCATCCTTATGCGGCTTACGCAAGTGTTCCGGTTACCGCCTTTAGCTTTGACAGTGGCGACATTGCGGCGCGCGTCATGGTTCGGGTAAAGGAATTTTTCGATTCCACCGCCCAGTGCCGCTACATACTGGATAATATGCCCACCGGCCCGGTGCTTACCGAGGATTTTGCTTACAAGCCGTACAAATACGCTCTGGGGCATACTGAGGCCCCGCGCGGTGAAGATGTGCATTGGAGCATGACTGGAAATAACCAGAAAGTTTTCCGCTGGCGCTGCCGCGCGGCCACTTACGCCAACTGGCCCGTTTTGCGCTACGCCCTGCAAGGCAATACTGTTTCCGATGCGGCGCTGATTATAGGCAGTCTTGACCCCTGCTACTCCTGTACCGACCGTGTTACTCTGGTGGATGTGAAGAAGAGGAAGGTAACAACAGTGCCCTACAAGGACTTTGAGCGTTACGGCATTGAACGCAAGCGTTCCCCACTGGCGAAATAGGAGGCCCCCCGCATGTTAAAACTACTTAAAATTGTCAAGGACGCCGGGGAAGTCACCATAAAATACCCCTTTGCCCCGGCGAACTTCACCCCGGCATTCAGGGGCAAACCGGAGTACAATCCCGCCCAGTGCATTGCCTGCTCCGCCTGCGCCGTGGCCTGCCCAGCCAACGCGCTGACCGTTGAGACGGATTTGGAAAAAGGCACGCTCACCTGGCAGTTCTTTGTGGGCCGCTGTATATACTGCGGTCGCTGCGAAGAGGTATGCCCCACCCGCGCCATAGTGCTCTCGCAAAATTTCGAGCTGGCCGTGTTCAACAAGGAAGACCTTTACGAACGCGCCACTTTCAAGCTTTGTCATTGCCTGGAATGCGGGCGCCCCTTTGCTCCCCAAAAGCAGATTGACTACGCCCTGGCCCTCACGGCGCAGGCCGGAGCGGGTGCGGATGAGATGGAAACGTTGAAGATACAGTTTGCAATCTGCCCGGAGTGCAAACGCAGAAACCACCTCAACGATCATTTAAGCACTTTGTGCGATCTCCAGACGAGCGGGGAGAAATGAAATGACAATGAATAGTTTTAAATACATCCCTGGAGAGTCCCATTATGTGCCCGAGCAGGCCGGCGTGGATGCCGCAGTCGCAAAATTCAAGACAGCCTTGCTCCACAGGCTTAAACGCTCGGCCTATGTTTACCGCATCGACTGCGGCGGCTGCAATGGATGCGAAATTGAAATATTCGCGTCCATTACAGCCATATTCGACGCCGAACGCTTCGGCATAAAGGTGGTTCCTTCGCCTCGCCATGCCGACATCCTGCTTTTCACCGGCGCGGTTACCCGTTCCATGCGTATGCCCGCCCTACGCGCCTTTCACGGCGCTCCAGACCCGAAAATATGCGTATCTTACGGGGCTTGCGGATGCGGCGGGGGCATATTTCATGACATGTACAGCGTATGGGGCGGAAGCGACAAAATAGTCCCCATAGACCTCTATATCCCAGGCTGCCCTCCCACTCCTCAGGCTACAATCTATGGTCTGGCCGTGGCGCTTGGGTTACTGGAGCAAAAACTCAAAGGTAAAAACCATGTGGAGGAAGAAGGCGAGGGTGCCGAGTTGATTCACCCGCAGACTCCCTTGGATGTGCGGGTGAGAATTGAGCGTCAGGCCCGCCTCCTCGCCGGCTATAAACAGGGGCGTGAAATCAGCGACCGCTTTGTGAATCTGCTTGAAACGCACAAGCTCACCTCGCTGAAGAGGCATGTGCAGGAATGGCTGGAAGAAGAAAACGACCCGCGTCTCAAGGAAATAGTCGGGCAGCTTGAGAAAACACTCCACGCGACCCTGAAAGGCGGGAGCAGAAGTGCCTGATCTGGTTACGTTCCACGTGCTGACCCGCAAATTCCTGGAAGAGGATAAAGATATTCCCCCGTCTGAAAAGGTGCGGCAGGTTATGTACTATTCATTGGCCATAGGCCATCATGTGGGAGTTTTGGACTGTTTGAAAAAAGTTATGGAGTGTCCATTGTCGGAGTATGAAACTTGGATAGAGGAACTGCCGGAAGGTGAAGCACGCCGCAAAATGGCGGGATTACTCAAATTCGGGGAAATATTCATCGACTCCACATATGTCGATATGTTGGGCGGGGCATGGAGCGAAATCAAACACAGACTTGGCGAGCCTTTTAAGGGGTTGACCGGCGGTTTCTTGGAGATACTGGCCGCCATAGCCAAAGAACCGGCCATGTATCTCATGATCAAGCTGCCCAAGAGGATGACTTGAGCGCAGCAATGAAAGCTACGGATGTTGTGCTTACTGTGGGCAACAGCTTGATGGGTGATGACGGAGCTGGTCCCTTGCTGGCTGAAATCATCGAGCGGGAGCCGGTTCCAGGCTGGGTGGTCATAGACGGCGGTGCCATGCCTGAGAATGTCATCCGCCATGTGCGCGCGCTCGCGCCCAGGCGCGTGCTTATTGTTGACGCCGCAGAAATAGGCGTCGCTCCCGGCGGGCTGCGTTTTGTGGAAAAAGAACAGATCGCGGAAATGTTTGCCATGAGTACTCATAATATGCCGCTTTCATTTATAATGGACGAGCTTGAAAGAGACGTGGAAGACGTTGTTTTTCTTGGTGTCCAACCGGAGGCTGTGGAGTTCTGCCGTCCCATATCCGAGGCTGTCCGGCAAGCGGTGCGTAGAATACACAAAGGGTTGGCCCAAGGATTAAGCGACATTCCGTGGCTGGCATAAATTGCGGGCATTCGGCAAAAGTGTCGAAACGGCTATGAAATTTGGTAAAAATTTC
>JAITGZ010000123.1 GCA_031280335.1 Deltaproteobacteria bacterium
AATGCCGGTGTTGACCAGACAGGCCGCCGCGCCCATCTCCATGGCCTCGCAAGCCTGTGATGGACGTCCCAGGCCGGCATCCACAATTATGGGCAGGGATATTTCCTCCAGCAGGATGCCGATCATCTCGCGGGTGGCAAGGCCCCGGTTGCTGCCTATGGGAGAACCCAACGGCATGATCGCCGCCGCCCCGGCATTGACCAAATCACGGGCCACATAGAGATCCGGGTTCATATAAGGCAGAACGACAAAACCCTCTTTAGCCAATATTTCCGTAGCTTTGGCGGTTTCATAACCGTCGGGCAAAAGGTGGCGGGCATCTGAAATCACCTCGATTTTCACCCAGTCGCCCACCCCGGCGGCGCGGGCCAGACGGGCCAAGCGCACGGCCTCTTCCGCCTTTCTGGCTCCTGATGTATTGGGCAGCAGGCGCAGGTGTGCGGGAACATGGCGCATCAGGCCGTCCGCCGGGTTGCTAAAGTCCACCCGACGCAGAGCCACTGTAATCACCTCCACCCCTGCGGCGGCGGCCACCGCCGGAATGACGGCATCATCGCCATATTTGCCCGTGCCGATGAAAAGGCGGCTCCGCAGACTTACGCCGCCCAACATAAATACATCATCCACCTCAGCCTCCACCCATAAAACGGATTACTTCCAGCTCGTCGCCGTCTTTGAGAACATGCGCTCCAAAATCCGCAGCCTTGAGTACAATACCGTTCAGCTCCGCCGCAACCCCCACCGGCACGAAACCCATTTCTTCCAAATAAGCGCGCAGGGTCAACCCGGCGGCGCAACGCCGCTTTTCCCCGTTGACCATAAGGTTAATTTCCGTTGCCTGCTTCATGACAGTTGCTTCACAATAGAAACGGCTCTTACCGAAAGAGCCGCCTTTGATGCGCTACGCGCCCAGCTTCCCTCCGGCAGTGCCTCTGCTTCAGGTTCAAGGGGTCTGGCAAGGCCACTCTCAGTCCGTAAATGGACTCCCCCAGCTTCTTTTCGCCTAATATGCCACAGCGCTGTTTACGTCAAGTGTTTAGTGGCGGCAGGGCCTAACTGCGGCCAAAGAAAATCCCCGGAGGCGTCCAGCTTATGGTAACGCATGGACGGGATCCGGGGAGGGGATATTGAGGGGAAAACAAGCAGACGGCTGAAACATTTTCACTTTGAAAATGCTTTAAACAGCCGCCATAATATTCTTGGCCCAGGCTTTGATGTCATCTCCCGCCTCGGCGGGGTCCCCGTCGATCTTGAGGCTGTCGGCCATGAGCTGTGCGCCCAATTCTTCAAGTTTTTGGGCAATGGCGTCCACAGCGCCGCAAAAATGCGGATACCCGGAATCCCCGCAGCCAAAAACCGCAGCCTTCACTCCGGACGCGCCGATGGCATCAAACGCTTCAAACAAGGACGCGAAGTCGTCCTGCAGTTCAACAGCGTCATAGCCCCAGGTGGAGCAGCCGAAAAGCACACAGTCGCGGCCCGCGCACAGACCCTGGGCCTTGGCTTCGCTCGCATTCAACACAGTCACATTTTTGCCGCCCTGCTTGAGCAGGTCGGCTATATCATTGGCCACACCTTCCGTATTGCCGGTGGTTGACCCATATACGATAAGTACATTGGACATAAAATGACCTCCTTGTAGGATTAGAGCCTTTCAAACTTAAGGAAACACTGATTAATTCGGGGATCCGCCCCGAATCCCGCTGGGGGGAATAATTCCCCCCAGACCCCCTTACTATTTTTCAGCCGCAAAGCGGCTGAAAATGTATGCGGGGTGCAGGGGGCTCAGCCCCCTGCCGGGGGAGTTTGAGGGGGCAAAAGGGGGGCATGTTTGCCCAGGCGTTGCTTTACCTCTGCCATCCCTCTGCACAACGGCAAGGCACCCTCAGAGAATAAATCAGTGTTTCCTTAAATCACCCGGCGGTGCCGCCGCAATCCCGCAGTCTGACCCCCCTGTGAACCGAAGATATAGAGAATGAGTTTCAATGTCAATATGCCATAGGGCCGCTGCGCGATGTATTCAATTTAATACATTGATAATATTATATAATAATATTATATTATGACCGCGCTTACAACGTATCGGCGTAAAGCTCAATGACGTGGCGCACGGCCACGTTATCGTTGTTACGTGCGAGCATGTCCTTGAGCTGCATCATGCAGGCCGGGCAGCCGGCGGCCACTGTATCCGCCTTTACGGCGGCGATGTTGTCGCGTTTGCGCTGGCCAATCTTGCCGGACAGGTCATAGTGCATCAGGGTAAAGCTGCCGCCGCTGCCGCAGCAACGATCCGCCTCGGGCATTTCCGCGAATTGAAAGCCGGGCAGGGCCTTGAGCAGACTGCGCGGCTGGGTGGAAACCCCCAGGGATTTTTTCAGGTGGCAGGAATCATGGTAGGTAACAACCTTGTCCCCGCCCTGGGCATCGGGCAGTTTGATCTTGAGTACATCCACCAGAAAAGCGCTTATATCCATGGTTTTAGCGTTCAATTCCTTGATGCGCGCCTGTTCGTCCGCGCTGTAGCCTTCCATGAGTTTGGGCCAGAACTCTTTGATGGTGGCGGTGCAGGTACCGCAGGGGGTGAGCAGGTAGTCAAAGGGGGCGGAGGAAAAAAGGCCCAGATTGCGCCGCACCATGTCATTATAGGCTGTGCGCTCACCGGAGGCCAAGGCTGGAACCCCGCAGCAGTATTGCCCCTGCGGTATAAAGATGCCCACTTCATGTTTTTGCAGAGCCTTGACCGAGGCTTCGGCCACGCCTGGAAAAATCTTATCCGAGACGCAGCCGGGGAAAAAGGCCGCGCGCAGGCCGCTTTTGCCTGCCGGGGTGTTCAGGCAGGGACGGCTAGAATGAAAGGGGGTGGATGCCAACTTGGGCAGGTGGCGATCTCCGATGATGGTTTTAAGCATGGGGGCGCGATAAGTTTCAGCGGCCTGATTGGATTTTTTGAGAAAAAGCCCTTGAAAGGGTCTGGAAAGGCCGAGCAGGGCGTTGAACAGGCCGGGACGGCGCAAAATTCCCCGGAAAATAAGCTTTTTGACGGTGGAAAGCCCCAGGTAGCCGGTTACAATGGCACGGGCGTGCAGGTAAATATCCATAATTTTCACACCTGATGGGCAATTGGCCTGGCATGAGCCGCAGAGCAGGCAGCGGCCCAATTTGTCGTTCACGCTCTCCGGATTGCGGATCATGCGAAAGGCCAGGTTGCGCAGCAGGGCGATTTTGCCCCTGGTAACATCGGCCTCCTGCATGGTGGCCCCGTAAACCGGGCAAACGGACATGCAGAAGCCGCAGCGCATACAAGTGATGAGCAGGTCATCAAGCTGCATAAGCATGGCGGCCAGGCGGGCAAGCTCAGGTGAAGGGCTGGTTTGCGTTTGTGTGGACATGACCGCCTCCTAAACGAACTTTTTGCCGGAGTTGAAAAGCATCTTGGGGTCAAGGGCGCGGCGCAGGTTTTGTGAAAACTCAATGGTGGCCCGGTTGGTTTCTTTTTCCATCCATTTGGCCTTGGCCTGCCCTATGCCGTGTTCGCCGGAAAGGGTGCCTTGCAGCTTTAAGGCCACGTCAAAGATTTCATCCACCGCTTCCTCCACGCGGGCGAACTCTTCTTTGTTGCGGCGATCGCACAGGATGGAGGGGTGCAGGTTGCCGTCTCCGGCGTGTCCGAAGGTGCCTACTTCCAGATTGCGTTTTTTGGTTATGCTGTTGACGGCGGCAACCATCTCCGGGATTTTGGAGCGGGGCACGGTGGCGTCTTCAAGAATTATGGTCGGCCTGGCCTGGGCCAGGGCCGGCAGGGCGTTGCGCCGCGCCTCCCAGATCTTGTTTTTCTCTTCGGCGTTACTGGCCACGCGTATATTGGCGCAGCCGCATTTCCGGCAGACCTGGGCGACCTGCTCCGCATCCTCTTCCACCAACTGGACATGCCCGCCGTCCACTTCAATAAGCAGCAAGGCTTCCGCCTCCACCGGCAGGCCCGCTCTGGTGAAGGCTTCTATGTATTTAACGGTGTTTTTGTCCAGAAATTCCAGGGTGCAGGGCACGATACGCGCGGCGATGATGCCGGCCACGGCTTCTGATGCCTTGTTGATGTCATCAAAGACCACCAGCATGGCCTTGGATGCCTTGGGCGGGGGTACGAGCTTGATGATTATTTCCGCGAACACGCCCAGGGTGCCTTCTGAGGCGGACATGAGCGCGGCCATGTTGTAGCCGGTAACGTATTTGACCGTGCGCGATCCGGTTTTGACCAGCTCGCCCCGGTAGTCGAAAATTTCCATGCCCATGATATAGTCTTTGGTCACCCCGTATTTCAGACCACGCAGGCCGCCTGCATTAAGGGCCACGTTGCCGCCCAGAGTGGAAACGGATTGCGAGCCGGGGTCAGGCGGGTAGAACAGCCCCCTGCCCGCCGCTGCGGTCGCGAACTGGGCGGTGATCACCCCCGGCTCCACCACGGCGTACATGTCCGTCTCATTGATCTCCAGGATCCTGTTAAGACGGTTGGTAACAATGACAACGCCGTCCCCCGGCTCCGGTATGCTGGCCCCGGAAAGATTGGTGCCCGACCCGCGTACGGTGATGGGCCGGCCGTTCTCGTAGGCCAGTTTGACGCACAGGCCGAGCTGTTCTTTGGTGGCAGGCGCGGCCACCAGGGCCGGAATGACCGGGTTTAAGTCCGCTGTGGCCGCGTCGTAGGAATAGGACTGAAGATCCGCCTCTTCAGTAAGGATGTTTTCTCGACCCGCGATCTTGATGAATTCATTGATAAGGCTTTGGCTGATGGGCATACTACGCCTCCTTGGTTGATGCTCATGGCAACGATGGTGTGGCGATGCTTCCACCCTCACCGGCGACTGGGAAGGATGGTGGAAATGGTCTTAAACATACAGGCCGTTGTCATTTTAGGCAATGGGAAAATATTCAAGCAGAGAATGATCAAGGCATTTCCAAAATGAAATTGCTTTGGAAATATTGAGGGGGTGGGGGCGACGGCCCCGAATTAGCCCGGATATTGCATAAAAGAATGGCGGATCCTCTTATTTTTTGATAGATTTTAGTTGCTTAAGACTCAATCTACAAAGAGGACCGCCATGACAAATTGTAGCTCCAATTCGAT
>JAITGZ010000125.1 GCA_031280335.1 Deltaproteobacteria bacterium
GTCCATGCCGGCTTCTTGCTTGTATAGTTAGTGGTTACCAGTCTATGTCAAATCCCAGATAGAACGTGCGCGGCGGCTGCATGGAGTAGGTGAAGTCGCCGAAAGCATTGGGCGCGCCCTGGCTGCCGTAGTTTTCCTGGTCCATAAGATTGAGGATATCAAAAACCAGCTTGATGTTGTCATTAAAACGGTAATGGAGTTGTAAATCCACGGTGCTGATGTTTTTGGCCTTGACCCTGTTGGGGGTGGCGGCCGGGTTGGGCGTGATGCCGTCTCTCTGAACGGCGGATACGTCACGCAGCAAGGCGCTGCCCTCCCAGCGCCACTTCAGGCGTCCGCCCAAGCCTTCCGGGGGGAGATAGGCCATCTCGGCATTGGCAATGTGGCGGGGCACCGTGGTGATACGCCGCCCCGAGTTATCCACTGTGGCGGTGCCGTTATTGATGTTGTAAGCTTCCTGCCAGGTGTAGTTGGCGTGCAGACGCCAGTGCGACAAAGGGCGCAGAGTGATGGAGTTTTCCAGACCATAGCGTCGTGTTTTGCCTATGGGTTCGTTGGTATTGGTTGTCGCGTCGTAAGTTATATCGTTGCGCGTGTAGATGCGGTAATAGGATATTTCCAGGTCCATCCAGTCGGTCACGGCGGCCCGGCTGCCCAGTTCATACTGGTCGCGCTTGGTTAAATCATAGGCGTTGCCCGAGTAATACTGCGTGGCGGACAAGCCCGGCATGGAGAACCCGTGCCCATAATTCATAAAAATATTGATCCGCTCCAAAGGAGTATATACGAGACCTGCTTTGGGACTGAACTCTTTGTAACCGGGGGCCTTGAAATGGCTTTGCGCGCCTGCTGCGGCCATGTGATTGTCATACTCGCCGCCCATAAAATCATAGCGCCCTCCCAGACGTAAATTCAGAGGTTGCAGAATCTGCCAGGTGGCTTCGCCCAGAAGTCCCGTATTCATTATATCAAAGCTTACGTCCTCGGACTTGGACCCGCGCACCCGTCCCGTGCCCCAGGGCAGCCGCCAGCGCCGGCGGTCTTCGGCCTCTTTGGAATAGGTCATGCCCAAGGTTAGGGTGGCGTCGCGTTCGGCCCAGGCCCCCTTGTAATTGTATGTCAGCCCGCTGCCGTACGAATTGTGTTCGTTCCATTGTTCCGAGCCTGTGGTGGGGGCGGGGGCGTGGATAGTGGGCATGTTGCCCAGTTGCCAACGCGTATGCTCCAGGGTGGTGCCGTAAGCGTAAGCGGTGAGCTGCGAACGTTCGGAAAGAAAGAGGTTGCCCCAGAGGCGTCCGTCATAACGGTCGCGTTTACCTCCGTTATACTGCCCGCTGCCGTCGTCAACGGCTTCTTTGGGGTCAAGATTCATGGAGCGGGGCAGGTAGCCGGCGGAATCCCATTGCGCGTTATAGGCGCGCAGATTGAGGCTGGCCGTGAAGTTATCCGAAAAAACATAGCTCCAGCGCCCGGAACCGTTCTGCTTGTTCCAGTCGGAATGATTGCGCCAGCCGTCCGTATGGAAGATCTCAAAGGCGTAAACCTGGCTCAGTTTGCCGTCATCCCGTGCCAGCAGCGCTGCGGTGTCGATATTATTGTTGCTGCCGTAACGCAGGTTAAGGCGGGAGCGATCGCCCCCCTTGATCGTCTGTATAGGCAGCGCGCCGCCAGCCGCGCGTTGGCCATAATAGACCGAAGCCGGTCCTTTGATGATCTCCATGCTTTCAATTTCTATGGGCATGATCATGCCCGTGTCCAGGTAACCTGTGGCATGACCGTTGTCGTGCAGAGGGATGCCGTCCAGGTACATGGTCACATCCCCGGTGCCATGCCCGGCGCTGAATCCGCGTATTTTAAACGCCGGGGCGACGCCGCTCTCCCCATACTGGGTTATGCTGATGCCCGGGCTGAGCGTGATCATGTCCAGAGGCTGATTATATACCCGGCCTACGACATCTTCGTTGCCCAAAACGGTGGCGCTGGTGCTTTCCAACTCTTCCCGCCGCACCGTCCCACGCACGTCGATTTCGCGCAGGGTTACAGAGGCTTCATCCTCCTTCAGTTTCGGATCGTTCTGCTTGGCGGCCGTCTCGTCCGCTAGGGCCGTAGAAGTAAAAAAGAACAGACCAACAACGGCGCTAACCAACAACGACGCAAACCATCTTTTTTTTCTCATGCGGATTCTCCTTTTCAGTGAGTAATTACGGCCTAGTATTATTTTTTTTAAAAAAATAATACTTAATTACAACAAAAGCAAGCAATTTTTTACAGCATTTAACCCTTTAAAATATATATGGCACCCAACTTGAACGGGGTTCCCAAAGGGGCCTTGCCATTATGCCAACCGGGGCTTTGTCAAGAACAGAGTGACCATGGGAAGGTCTGTAACCCATGGGAAAGTTTGTAAGAATTTGACAGTGAGTAATTTATAGGTTATTTTTGTCATGTCTGTAATCGACAGGTTGTCTATCATTATCAAACCGGCGATGGGTGCGGCCTGTTTCAGGAATGGCTGGATAATCTGCGTGATCATCGGGCGAGCCTCGCAATTCGGCGACGGATTGCCTGACTTTTTCTCGGCAGCTTTAAAAATAATCGGAGGAGTTTTATGAACGGGAAAATTGTGCCGTCTATTGTTGTTGTATTCATCTGCCTTGCCGCAGCTCCGTTTGTGGCTTACGCCGCATCGGGGCATTGGGGATATGAAGGTGAATTTTCTCCAGAGAACTGGCATAAGGCGGATCATTCCTTTGGCCTTTGCGGGAACGGTAAAAACCAGTCGCCTATCGACATCGTCCCTCAATTTGCAACAACGCTGCCCGCTCTGGATATTTCCTATCCGTTAAAAGCGGAATCCTTCCTTAACAACGGGCATACTTTGCAGGCGCAATTCCCCGCCGGTAACATACTTCGCGTGGGCAAATCCTCTTTTTCGCTGATACAGGCGCACTTTCACACACCGAGCGAGAACCGGCTGAACGGCAGAAGTTTCCCTTTGGAAGCGCATTTCGTGCATCAGGACAAGGATGGGTACCTGGCTGTCATGGCTGTTTTTTTCGAAGAGGGTAAATTCAATACGGGGCTTGAATCGCTGTGGCGCTACATGCCCCTGACCGTCAATGAGACTGTCGCGCTCCCGTCGGGTTTTGATCCAAACGTCATTCTTCCGCCAGACAGGGGCTATATATATTTTAACGGTTCCCTCACCACGCCGCCTTGCAGTGAAGGCGTGCGCTGGTATGTGCTGCGGTCGCCTGTGGCGGTGGACAAATCCCAGATCGCGGCTTTTGCCGGCACCATGGGGCATCCGAACAACCGTCCTTTGCAGCCTGTTAACGCACGCCCGGTATTGCGGGATGCGGCAAATCACTGATTCGTTCTAAATTTCTTGTCAAGTGTTCGCCCAGGGGGTAAGATAGTTCAAATTTTTCAATGGAACTGGAAACCTTTATGCGTTTAAAGACTATTTTTCTAGCGGCTTTTGGGGTTTTGATCGTTCTGCCTGCCTTATGCGTTTGGAGCAGGCCGGTATCAAGGCGTTCCATTCCTGCCCCTTCCATGGCCAAATTCAGCGCGGTGGGCACGATTGTGCGCGACAAGTGCATGCATTGCCATACCCAGGATTATGCCTTGCCTTTTTATGCCAACATTCCCGGCATCAAGGGGATTGTGGAGCGCGACTACATTGACGGACTGCGGGCGATGGACTTGCGTGAAGAATTCGGCGAATCCGTTACAAGCAAGCCTGTGAGCGAATCCACTTTGGCTAAAATGGAGTGGGTCATGGCTAACGAAACCATGCCCCCGGCCAAATTTGCCGCTGTGCATTGGGATAGCAGGATATCCAACCGGCAGAGAGAAATTATTCTGGATTGGGTCAGAACCACCCGCGCCGCCTGTTACGCCACGGGCACGGCCAGCAGGGAAAGAAGCAATGAGCCTGTGCAGCCCCTGCCTGAATCCGTGAACATTGATATTAAAAAGGCCGCCCTGGGCCGCAAGCTTTTTGAAGACACTCGTCTCTCCGTGGATAACAGTATATCTTGCGCTTCCTGCCATATGCTGGAAAAGGGCGGGGCTGACGCCAGGCGTTTTTCTGAAGGTGTGGGCAAGCAGCTGGGTAATGTCAATTCGCCTACGGTGTTTAATTGCGTATTCAATATGCGGCAGTTCTGGGACGGGCGGGCTGCCGACCTGCGGGAACAGGCGGGCGGTCCGCCCTTTAACCCCATTGAAATGAGCAGCAAGGACTGGGAGCAGATTATCGTAAAATTGGCTGCGGACCGCGCCCTGGAAGAGGATTTTTTTGAGGTGTATCCTCCCCTTCCCGCTTCCGACGACAATACCGGCGGCTGGAGCGGGACCAACATAACCGATGCCATAGCGGAATACGAGAAAAGTTTAATTACTCCCAACAGTCGTTTTGACAAATGGCTCAGGGGCGATGACAAGGCCATCAGCGACAAGGAACTTGAAGGATACATGCGTTTCAAGGCTTACCGCTGCTCCTCCTGCCATGTGGGCAAAAGCTTGGGCGGACAGTCTTTTGAATATATGGACTTGAAAAAGGACTACTTTGCTGATCGCGGTGACAGGCTGCCTTCGGATGAAGGACTCAAGGCCTTTACCGGCCGGCAGGAAGACCTGCATAAATTCAAAGTTCCCAACCTGCGCAATATTGAGCTGACCGCCCCCTACCTGCATGACGGCACCGCCATGACCCTGGATGACGCAATAAAGGTAATGGGCGTATATCTTTCCGGTCTGGAGGTTACCCCCGGCGACCGTAAACTGATTGCCAGCTTTCTGCGTACCCTGACCGGCGAATATCAGGGCGAAAAAGTCAAGGGTGACGTGTCGCCGCAGGATGATACGGACTCAAAGGCGGATTTTTAGAACAAATCGACTTTTACATTGCTCCCGCCGGAGGACCCGCCCAAGGGGCGAGTTCATTTTATCGGTCGGGGGGACCGGGGGGAATAACTCCCCCCGGATGGGGTTTGGTGCCTTGGCCTAACGGCAAGGCACCTTTGGAGCCTCCTTCATGCTGGGATTGGAACAATCCTAAAAGTCGAAATGCTTCGGTATAGCTCGTCCGTTGAAGACGGGTCGTGCAAGAATGCAAGAGTTATGGCTTTATATAGATGAAGACTGTTAACCTTTTTAACCTCGGTGTGTACGGCGATTCTTTCGCTTGCGGGAGGTTCCGCCGGACGTGCCTAAAAACCTGGAGGCCCGGCGTATGAACATTGTTATTTTTGGTCCCAATGGCAGCGGTAAAGGCACCCAGGCCGGACTGATCCAAAAAAAATATCCTTTGCTGGCCCATATTGAATCCGGGGCCATTTTTCGCGAGCATATCAAAAACAGCACGGATCTGGGTAAAAAAGCCAAGGCCTATATGGATAGGGGCGACCTCGTACCGGACGAGATCACCATCCCCATGATCCTGGAAACCTTGCGGCAAAAAGGGACGCATGGATGGCTTCTGGACGGCTTTCCGCGCAATCCGGCGCAGGCGGAAAAACTTTGGAAGGCCCTGTCCGAAGCCCGCTTAAAATTGGATTATGTGGTGGAGATAATCCTCGCCCGCCCTGTGGCCAAAAACCGTATTATGGGCCGTAGGCTCTGTGCGGATAATCCCACCCATCCCAATAATATTTTTATTGACGCGGTAAAACCCAAAGACGGACACTGTCGGATCTGCGGCGGCGCACTTTCCGCCCGGGGCGATGACCAGGATGAGCAGGCTGTCAATAAGCGTCATGATATTTACTACGATCTGAAGAACGGCACACTGGCCGCAGTCGCCTTTTTCAGGGAGTTGGCATCCAGAGGCATGACTCGCTATGTGGAAATAGACGGCAACGGTGATATTGAAGAAGTGGGCGAAGCGCTGCTGAAAAAACTGGTTTAGCCGGCGGCGGCTCCGCTGAATTTGGGGGGGAACCCCCGAGTATCCCGCTCTTGAGGTTCCCTCCCCAAACCCTGCTCTACTGAGTCCGTTTGAAAAATTAAAATTGGATGGGAACCTTTTTAAATTGTTTCTTGACAGACGCCGCGCCTGTCTGTAATAAAACCTCCCTTAAACTGAAGGATACAAATTTATATGGCTAACCACAAATCCGCTCTTAAACGTCATGAGCAGAGCCTGAAAAGGGCCGCCCGCAACCGCTCTGTGCGCAGTCGCGTCAAGAACGCGATCAAGGGCGTACGTACCGCCTTGCAGGCCAATAATCAGGAATTGGCCGCCCAGGCGCTTTTGCGGGCCACATCCATCATTGACCGCGCTTCCACAAAAGGCGTGGTGCATTGGAAAAACGCCGCCCGCAAGGTTTCCCGTCTGGCCAAAGCCGTGAACGCCGCTACGGCCGCTGTTAAGACGCCCCCGCAAGAGTAAAGCTTCAACCGCATGGCGGAGGCTCTGCTCCCCTTTGCGCCCGGATGCCTTCTGGGGCGCTTTGTCAGGCGGGTCAAGCGCTTCAGTGTGGAGTTTGAGACGGGAGGCGAAAGGCTCTGGGCGCACAGCAACAATTCCGGCAGCATGCTGGGCCTGCTGCGCCCCGGGGCGGAACTTTTGGTTTCACCCGCCCTTTCTCCCCATCGCAAATTACCCTTTACCCTGGAACTCATGCGTCCGGACCTTGTTTGGGTGGGGGTGAACACCCTTACACCCAATCGTCTGCTCAAAGCCTCCTTTGAGCGCGGCCTGTTGCCTTGGGCAACGGGATACACGGGGTTTCGCGCCGAGGCCGCCAGAGGGGCCAGCCGTCTGGATGCCTTGCTGACCGGGCCTGATTTGCCCCCTCTGTGGGTGGAGTGTAAAAATGTAACCCTGGTGGAAGACGGTGGGGTGGCTGCTTTCCCGGACGCAATCAGCTTAAGGGCGCGCAAGCACCTTCAGGATATGATGGACATTGTACGTGAAGGGGGCCGGGCGGCCTTTTTTTATTGCGTGCAAAGGAGTGATGCGCGCTGTTTTGCCCCGGCGGATTACATTGATCCTATATATGCGGATCTGTTTCGTCAGAGCTTGGGTTTGGGGGTGGAAGCCAGAGCGCATCTGGTACCGGCGGGGCCGGAGGGTATAGGTCTGGGTGAGGCTTTGCCTCTGGCACCATGGGTTTTGGAATAGACTCCTTCAAACTTTTTTAGTGCATTTCAACTTTGAGACGCTCTGCTTGGCGTTTAGCGGCGAAAGTGAATTTGACTCGGACTGTACTGGCCCTCGCCCTTTGGGAGTGAAAGCCTTGGCTTGCACTCCCTATTCCACTGTCCTGTGGAATAGTCGCCTAAGCCTCACAGGCGGGCGGCGGCGCTGCGCGAACCTTTAAAAAAAATTCACCGAACATACGGTAACGGACAAAGAGCGCTACCTGCTCAATTTGCGTCAGGTGCGCGAAAGGGGTTATATGGTGGCCGCCATAAGCGTCTCCGGCGCAAGCGGCTATATGCGTGAACACATCTCTGGGCTTATTTCCGGTGTCAAGGCCGTGGCCGCTGAAATAACCATGCAGATCGGGGGATAGCTTTATCCCCCGCCGCGTTCATCTCTTAAACAGCCGATCCAGGCCCCGTTGTGCCTCTTTGTTCAGTCTGTCCTTCGCCTCGTTTTTCAGTGCCTTTTCCGCCTCGGCCTTGCCGCCGGCTCCGGGGAGCTTGGTTTTTTTCTGCAGTTCCTGCAGGGCTTTTTCCGCCGCTTTCTGCGTGGCCATTTTGACCAGAGCCTCTTGATCCAGGCTGACGCGCGGGCTGTTCAGCGGTCCGGTGATGGTCAGGGGCAGGCCGTCAATACCTTTGCCCGTCAAAACGCCTTTATAGTCGATTTCCCGGCTGAGCATGGCTACCGAGCCTGAACCGGAGAGGGCGACATTACCGCCTTTGAGTTCCAGGTGGTCATTGATCAGTTTGCCCCCGGCGGCTTTGAAGCTGCCGCCGAAATCATTGAATTTGTAGCCGCCAGGTTCGCGGAATCTGGCGATGTTGGCGGGCGCTCCCGCCGGGATCAGGTCAAGTCCGCCCAGAGCGCCGTTTTTGACCGCCAGGTCGCCCGTGCCGTCCAGGCTGGAGAGGATGCTGTCCACATCCAGACCGCTGAAACGCATGTTCAGGTTCAAGCCGGCCAGACCGCTCAGGCGTTTTTCATCCGCCAGGGTAAGCAGGGCCTTGTTGATGTCCAGCTTGGAGCCTGTTAAGGCAAAGGACACATGCGGGCGGGGCTGGGCCAGAGCGGCTGTGGCTGAACTGCTGATCTCCCCGCCAAAGACATTTAGTTTGGCCTTGCTCAGGCGCAGCACGCCTTTTTCCAGTGTGGCCCGCAGGCTGATGTTTTCCAGGGGGACTTTCTGTACGGTGAGTTTGCGCATATCCAAAGTTATGTCCGCCAGGAGCTTTTCCATAGGGCTGCCCTGCAGCGGTCCTTTGCTCTGGGTCGCTCCTTTGGAAGCGGCTGGGGCCTCTTTGCCCCGGGCGGCGGGAGCGCTTTTATCCGCCGGGGGCATATAGCGGTCGGCGTCCAGAATGCCCAGTTGCAGGACGCTTTTCACCGAGGCCAGTGTGTCCTTGGGCAGGCTTTTGGCTCCAGGCAATTTGGCTTCAAGGCTGCCTTTCAGGCTGGTTTGATCCAGAGCGCCGCTCAGGTTCGGCAGTTTAAGCTCGTAATTGTTGAAATGCAGCCCTGAGGCCAAAGAAAAATCGCGCAGCGCCGCCGCATCAGCGGTGGCGGGCAGAGCGCCCAGGTTGTCCAGGAGTATGCGCGGCTTGGCCTTGATGGAAAAGGACGATTCCAGGACGGACAAGGGCAGGGCTGCCCCGGCCCGCAGGTTCAGCTCGGCGCTCAATTTGGGCATGGCAAAGTCCAGTACCTCTCCGTCCAGTTTGGCGTGTACAGCGCTTAAAGCGATGGAACTGCCGCGCAGGGAGAATTTAAGGCCGGATTCCAAGAGGCTGAAGGCTTTGCCGGATTGATCCCTAAGCTCCACCCCGGCCAGCTGCAAATAGGGGCGGGGGTTGCCCGCAAGGCTGAAAGCGCCCTCGGCCTGGCGTACTGGCAGGGCGGCTTTGCCGCTGTCATCCAGCAGGGCCTTGAGGCCGGTCAGGCGCGCCGTCATGATCTCGCCGCCCAGCTTGAACTCCGCTGCGGGCACGGTCAGGAGGTTTTCGGCGAATTTGAAGCCGAGCTTGCCCTCAAGCGTACGCAGGGCGGGGTTGTCCGCCGGGGGCGAAGGTATTTTCAGTATGCGCATGATGCCCAGGGGGCGGCTGTTCAGGGCCAGGTTTCCCTCCGCCTTCAGTCCGTCTTTAAGGGCGGCCAGCATATCCAGCGCCAATTCGGCCTCCTGGTGCTTTAACTGTGCCTTGACCCCTCCTTCCATGGCGTTCAGATTGAAGCGCCCGGAAATATTGCCGTTAATCTGCTGCGTCCCTTCCAATGGGGGCAGGTCAGCGCCGGCCTTCAGCGTATTCAGATTCCATGAAGCTTCCTGTTCTTTCAGCATGTATTTCAGCGCCCCGGCCAGGGAAAGGGAGCCCTTCAGGCCGGCTTTGCGCTCTTCGGCCTCCACATTCAGAGATAAGGCGATGTCCCGGTTCATCCCCACCTCGTCCAGTAGCAGTTGTTTAAGCCGCAGGATGTAATGCTGCCCGGTTTTATCATTTTTGTAGCTTAAGACGCAGTTTTCAAGACGTATTTCGCTTATGCGGCTGTTCAGCAGGGCGTCAAGCTGCTTGCGCGCCGCTTCCGCGTCCTGGGGGGCGGCCTCAGCTTCGGGGGCGGCAGGGGCGGCCTTGCCTTCCCCCGGTATTTCCCAGTTGTTTTTACCCTGTTTGCTGGTGAGCATATCCAGGGCAAGACCGTTGAGGATGATGGCATCCACCTGTACCGAACCGGTGAAGAGGGGCAGAATGGCCATGCGCAGGTCAATTTCATCCAGTCGGAGCAGGGGGGCGGTGCCAAAGCCTTCGGCCTGGGCCAGAGAGACATCGCGTGCGCTCACCGCCAGCCGGGGGAGTATCTTAAGGCCTATGGGGCCGTTCAGGCTGAGTTGCCGCCCGGTGGCCTTGCGTACGGCCAGAGATATTTCCTCGCGGTAGTCGTTGGGGTCGATCACCAGCAGGGCGATGCCCAACCCGGTCACAAGCAGCAGTATCAGGCCCGCTATGGCGCACAGTATTATTTTTATGATTTTTTTCATGCTTTGTTCCTTTTATTCCCACTCAATGGTCGCCGGCGGTTTGGAAGACACATCATAAACCACGCGGTTGACGCCCTTGACCTCGTTGATGACGCGGCTGGATATGGCGCGCAGCAGTTCAGGGGGCAGTACCGCCCAATCTGCGGTCATGGCGTCCACGCTTTCCACCGCACGCAGGGCGATGACGTTTTCGTAGCTGCGCCCGTCGCCCATCACCCCCACGGTCTTAAGGGGCAGAAGCACGGCAAAGGCCTGCCAAACCCGATCATACCAGCCGGAACGGCGAAACTCCTCCAGCACGATCCGGTCGGCCCTGCGCGTTATCTCCAGGCGTTCCGAGGTAACCTCGCCCATGATGCGCACGGCCAATCCAGGCCCGGGGAAGGGGTGCCTGCGGATAAAAGCCTCCGGCAGGCCCAATTCCATCCCCACGGCCCGCACCTCGTCCTTGAAGAGATCACGCAACGGCTCCACCAGGGCCAGGCGCATACGATCCGGCAGCCCGCCCACATTATGGTGGCTTTTGATCACCGTGCCCATGCCGGTGGCGGAGACGGATTCAATCACATCCGGGTACAAGGTGCCCTGGGCCAGATAGTCCACCTGTCCAAGCTTGCGGGCCGCTTCTTCAAATACATCAATAAAAGCGTGGCCGATGATTTTACGCTTGCGCTCCGGGTCGCTTACGCCCCGGAGCCGTTCCAGAAACAGGTCCTGGACCTCCAGGCGCTGCAGGTTCAGCCTGAAGTGTCCGCGCAGCAGCGCGTCCACCTCGTCCCCTTCGCCAGCGCGCAAAAGGCCGTTATCCACAAAGAGGCAATGCAGGTTGTCGCCTATGGCCCGATGCAGCAGGGCCGCCGTTACGGTGGAATCCACCCCCCCGGAAAGGGCGCAGACGACTTTTTTGTGGCCGATTTTGCCGCGCAGTTCTTCAATGCTGCGTTCGGCGAAGGAGCGCGGGTTCCAGTCAGCGGCAAGGCCGCAGATCTTAAAAATGAAATTATGCAGGATGCGGCCGCCTTCTTCGGTATGATGCACCTCCGGGTGGAATTGAACGGCGTAAATGCGGCGCTTTTCGTCCGCCATGGCCGCCACTTCCAGGTCTTTGGTGCCGCCGATGACCGCAAAGCCGGGGGGAGGGGTCTTGACCCTGTCCCCGTGCGACATCCAGACGGTCAGCTCCCGGCCCTGCTCCAGCCCGTCCCAAAGGGGCGATGACCGCAGCAGGGTAAGTTTGGCCGGGCCGTATTCGCGGTTTACGGAACGGGCCAGGTCGCCTCCCAGGTGGCGCCCCAAAAGCTGCATACCGTAGCAGATGCCCAGAATGGGCACATCCAGCTCCAGCAGGCGCGGGTCCAGGGCGGGGGCATGTTCATCCCCCACGCTGGCCGGGCCGCCGGAAAGGACCAGGGCGGCGGGACGCCGCGCCAGGGCCTGGCCCAAATCGCCTGTGCAGGGAAAAATTTCGGAGTAAACCCCTGCCTCGCGTATGCGGCGGGCGATGAGCTGGGTAACCTGCGAACCATAATCAACGACCAGTACGGGCTGCATGATGATCCTTATTCCACGGTAACGCTTTTGGCCAGGTTGCGGGGCTGATCCACATCCTTGCCCAGGTAGGAGGCCGCTTCATAGCTCAAAAGCTGGAGCATGGGCAGCAGGACGAAGCCGGTAAAGCCCTCCGGACAGGAGGGGATGGACCATAGGGCCACTTCGCGGCCAAAGCGTGCGTTTTTATCCGGACGGCCAAGCATGATGATGGGGCCGCCCCGTGCGGCCACTTCCTGAATATTGGAAAATATTTTGGCCTCGTGCCCGTCCGGAGGGGCCAGGGCTATGGTCAGAAAATCCGGGGCGATCAGGGCTATGGGGCCGTGCTTCATCTCTCCGGCGGCATAGGCCTCGGCATGTACGTAAGAAAGCTCCTTGAGCTTTAGAGCGCCTTCCTGGGCCAGGGCGAAGTTCTGCCCCCGGCCCAGAAAAAAGATGTTGCGCGCATTGGCGGCCCGTTCGGCCAGGGGTTTGACCTCCATGGCTATGCTGGGCAGGCTTTTTTCCAGAATGTCCGCCAGCCCGGCAAAATCCGCCAGCAGGCCCTTCAGACGCTCAGGGGGCACAAGTCCGCCCTCGCTGCCCCAATGCAGGGCGAGCAGGGTGAGCAGGGCCATTTGGCTGCACAGGGCTTTGGTGGAGGCCACGCTTATCTCCGGTCCGGCCTGGGTGTAAATGACCAGCTCCGCCCCGCGCGCCAGGGAAGACCCCATGACGTTACACAGCCCCAGGGTGGGGCAGGGGTTCCCTGCGGCTACCTTAAGGGCGGCCAGGGTATCGGCCGTTTCGCCGGACTGGCTGATCAGGATGACCAGTTCATCCCGCCCCAGGATGGGTTTGCGGTAGCGGAATTCCGAGGCTATCTCCACCGCGCAGGGTATGCCGCCCCATTGTTCCAGCAGGGGGGCGGCCCAAAGCCCGGCGTTGTAAGATGTGCCGCAGGCCACAATGCGCAGGCGTACCGGGCGGCTCAAGCCTTCCAGTTCCGGCAGGCGCAGCGTGCCCGCATCCGGGTTGATCCTCCCGGCCAGCGCACCGCGCAGCACAGCGGGCTGCTCGAAAATCTCCTTGAGCATAAAGTGCTTGTAGCCGCCCTTTTGCGCGGATTGCACATCCCATTCTATATGCTGCGCTGCGTAATCCTTGGGCGCGAGGGTGCGTAAATCCGCCAGGGCGCAGTCGCGGGGGGAGATGCGTGCGATTTCCCCCTCCTCCAAAAAAATGACCGTGCGGGTATAGGCTAGAAATGCGGTCAGGTCAGAGGCAATGAAATTTTCGCCCTGACCCAGTCCGACCACCAGCGGCGCGTTCTGACGCGCGGCGTAAATCGCTTCGGGCTCATCCAGACAAAGCAGGGCCAGGGCAAAGGCTCCTTCAGCCTGAAGCAGGGCGTTGCAAAAGGCCGTCAGGTTGTCCGGCGCGTTTTTGCGTTCTTCTTCAATGAGATTGACCAGTACCTCGGTATCGGTATCGGAGTAAAAGGCATAACCCAGACCGGTCAGGCGTTCTTTCAGCTCCCTGTAGTTTTCAATGATGCCGTTATGCACCAGGGCGAAGCGCCGGTTGTTGGAAAGGTGCGGGTGGGCATTGGTCTCGTTGGGCACGCCGTGGGTGGCCCAGCGGGTATGACCGATGCCGCTGCCGGCCAGCGGCGGCATGGGGGCGGCGGACAGCTTGTCCTCCAAGGCGGCGAGCTTGCCCGGCGCTTTGAAACAGTTGATGTTTTTCATCTGCGCCAGGGCGATCCCCGCCGAGTCGTAGCCCCGGTATTCCAGGCGGCGCAGTCCCTCCATGAGGACAGGCGCGGCCGGGCGGTGGCCAGCATAGGCTATGATGCCGCACATTATATATTTAACCCCTTTTGACCGTATTACCCGTATCCAATTTATGTTGCATGGCCTGTACAAAAAGTTTATTTAACATCCTTTCACTGAAATTAGAAGCCGTATCATAGGGTGATTTTTGGGCGGAAAACGCCACAATCAAAATCAGGAGTCTTTCGTGGTCAATACCGGCGCAGGCGGGTGGGAAACTGTCATCGGGCTTGAGGTGCATACCCAGTTGAACACGCGCACCAAGCTTTTTTGCCGCTGCCCCAACGTCTTCGGCGGTGAACCCAATACCAGGGTCTGCCCGGTGTGCGCGGGCATGCCCGGTGCCTTGCCCGTGATCAACAGCCAGGCGGTGCGCCTGGCCTTGAGGGCAGGTCTGGCCATGGGCTGTTCGGTCAACAGATCCTCGCTCTTTTCGCGCAAAAGCTATTTTTATCCGGATCTGCCCAACGGCTACCAGACCTCGCAGTGGGAGCCGCCCATCTGCTCCGGCGGCCGGGTGGCCCTGCGTTCCGGCGGGCATGAGCTTGGCGTGCGCATCAATCGCCTGCACCTGGAGAACGATGCCGGTAAGTGCCTGCACGCGGGCGACGGCCCAAGCCTGGTGGATTTAAACCGGGCCGGGACCCCCCTGATTGAAATAGTCAGCGAGCCGGATTTGCGCGGCCCTGAAGAAGCGGTGGATTTCATGCGCCATCTGCGCCGCCTGTTGGTTTATTTGGGGGTAACCGACGGCAACATGGAAGAAGGCAGCATGCGCTGTGATGTCAATATCTCCCTGCGCCGCGCCGGCACAGAGGTTTACGGAACCAGGGCGGAAATAAAAAATCTCAACTCTTTTAACAGTATTATGGGCGCGTCCCGCCACGAGCAGGAACGCCAGCGGGAGATTCTGGAGGCCGGGGGTGAGGTGTTGCAGGAAACCCGCCATTACGACCCGGATACCGGGCTTACCCGCAGCATGCGCTCCAAAGAGGAGGCCCCGGATTACCGTTATTTTCCTTGCCCGGATCTGCCCCCGGTTGTGCTGGACGCCTCTTTGATCGAAGAAATACGCGCCGGCCTGCCCGAAGCGCCGGAGGCGCGGCAAAAACGTTTTGAAGATGCCCTGGGCCTGAATGTCGAAGAAGCCGCCATGCTGGTGGATTCCCCCGGTCTGGCGGATTACTTTGAAGCCGCTCTGCGCGGCGGGGCCGGGGCCAAACGTGTGGCTACCCTGATTTTGGGCGGCTTGCTGCCCGAATGCGCACGGCGCGGCCTGGATTGGACTGAGGCTGGTTTCAGCCCGGAACGTATGGGACATACCGCCCTGATGGTGGATGAGGGCCGGGTCAGCCTGCGCACGGCGCGTGAGCTTTGGGCCGAGCTTATGGATGGCGGCCTGGAGGTGGAGGTTTTGGCCGAGCGCAAGGGACTTTTGCAGGTTTCAGACGCTACGGCGCTGGAAGAAGCCGCGCGGGAGGCGGTGGAGGCCAACCCGGCGGAGGCGGCCGCTTACCGCGCGGGCAAAACCAAATTGCTGGCTTTTTTTGTGGGCCAGGTGATGAAGGCCACCAGGGGCGCGGGCAACCCTGCCCTGGTTAATGAACTGCTGAAAAAATATCTTGAGGGCTGAACATGTCTGTGAGCAAAGCAACCGTACTGCGCGCGGGACGGCTGGCCAGGCTGAGCCTGGACGAAGGGGCGGGACTTGAGGATTTTGCCGGGCAGATGGCCGGGATTGTGGAATATATGGATATATTGAACCAGGCGGATACCTGTGGGGTTGAGCCCATGTTTTCACCCATGAGCCGCACCGCCCCCCCTGTCCAGGACGAACCGGCCACAGCGGGAGCAGGTCAGCCCTGCCCCCGCGAGGATATTTTGCGCAACGCGCCGGAACAGGCCGATGGCCTGTTCGTGGTGCCGCGTATTTTGTAAAGTAAATTAGAGCAATTTCAGCTTGAAATTATTTTAAAAATGTCAGCTCATCTCCCTAAATCAGCCCGGAGGCGTATTTGTGGCCGAACTTTATGAATTGACCCTGAGTCAGGCCCGTTCCGCCTTGCTGAGCAGGGAATGTGGCGCAATGGAACTGACGCGCGCCTGCTGTGCGCGTCTGAGAGCCACGGAAGACAGGCTGCACGCCTGTCTCAGCCTGCTGGAGGAAGAAGCCCTGGCACAGGCGAAAAAACTGGATGAATCCGGGCCGGAGGCGCACAGGCCCCTTTGGGGCATGCCCCTCATGCTCAAGGATAATATCTGCCTGCGGGGCAGCCCGACCACCTGTGCCTCGGCCATGCTGCGCGATTTTGTCCCTTTTTACGATGCCGAGGCGGCGGCGCGCCTAAAGAGCGCCGGGGCGATCATCCTGGCCAAAAACAATCTGGATGAGTTCGCCATGGGCTCCACCACTGAAAATTCGGCCTTCGGGCGTAGCGCCAATCCCTGGGATCTGGGCAAGGTTCCTGGTGGTTCCAGCGGCGGTTCCGCCGCAGCCGTGAGCGCGGGCCAGGCCTTCGGTGCCCTGGGCAGCGACACCGGCGGCTCCATCCGCCTGCCCGCCGCCCTATGCGGCTGCGTGGGTCTTAAACCCACCTATGGCCGTGTTTCCCGCTTCGGCCTGGTGGCCTTCGGCAGTTCTTTCGACCAGATCGGCCCCCTGGCCCGCACGGTGGAGGATTGCGCCCGTTTGTTCGAGGTCATTGCCGGGCCGGATCCCAAAGATTCCACCAGCGCCCGTTTGGATCTTTACCCTGAGGGGTTGCCGGAGCAGAATTTTGTGGAGGCGGCCCAGGCGGGGGGGCGTTCCCCGGAAGAAAGCCTTAAGGGCCTTGCCGTAGGCCTGCCCAAAGAATTTTGGGAGCAGGAGGGGTTGAGTCCGGAGGTGGCCCAAAACTGCCGGGAGGCGCTCCAGGTCCTGGAGCGGGCTGGGGCCGAGCTTGTGCCTGTGGATCTTCCTCATCAGAAATATGCTGTGGCAGCCTATTACATCATGTCTTCGGCCGAGGCCGGGGCCAACCTGGCCCGCTTTGACGGAGTGCGCTACGGTTTGCGGGCGAAAGCGGCCGCAGATTTGGACAGTTTCTTTGTCTCTTCCCGCTCCCGGGGCTTCGGGCCGGAGGTGCGCCGCCGCATCATGCTGGGCGCTTTTGTGCTTTCCGCCGGTTACTATGATGCCTATTACCGCAAGGCCGCGCAGATCCGCCGCCTGCTGCGCGATGATTTTGATCGAGCCCTGAGCCGCTGCCGCCTGCTCGCGGCCCCTGTAGCCACCCGCACGGCTTGGCCCTTCGGCTTTACCGAGAATGATCCCCTGGCGGCTTACAAGATGGATTTATTCACCGTTACCCTTAATCTGGCCGGTCTGCCCGGCCTGGCCCTGCCCGTGGGTTTGGGGGCGCATAGCCGCCTGCCTGTGGGGCTGCAACTCATGGGACGTCCCTTTGACGAAGCGGCCCTGCTCCGCGCTGGAGCCGCCCTGGAGCGGCTTGTGCCTCCTCTGGGCGCTCCGGCGGCCCTGGCCTGATTCCATAACTGGAATACCTGACGATTTCCATAATAATTGTTTCCGTGCAAATCACGGCACTGTCCGTGCAATTTTTTGCATAAACGGCTTGGCGCTTAAGTATTTATATTTGAGCCTGCTATGGCCGTAGGTATTTATCGTGGGCTTTTTTTGTCTCTTGGTGAGATAACCCCAAGGTGCCCTGCCGGTGGAGTTTGAGGGGGCAAAAGGGGCATGGTTGCCCAGGCGTTGCTTTACCTCTGCCATCCCTCTGCACAACGTCAAGGCACCCTCAAGAGAATAAATCAGCGTTTCCTTAGCTTCTTGGACAATGGTGCCGGTGGCGGAACCCCCGGCAGGCGGCACTGTTTGAGACTGCTTTGGCCGGTTTGGTATAGTTTTTGTATAGAGGCTATAAAAGCAGTTTAACTTTGTCCGCAGGGCAGACAACAGCAAAGGGGGAACTTCAGTGAACAAATGGGAAGAACTCTACGCCAAGAAAAAGATCGGCACAGCCCAGGCTGTTGATATGATTCGGCCTGGAGATCAGGTTTTGTCCGGCATAGGCAACGGACAGCCGCGGGCTTTATGCACGGCTCTGGCCGAGCGTATAAAAGGGGGAGGGCTTGAGGGGATAAGCTATTTCAATACGCTAAACATCAACGCCAACGCCATGTGCGCTCCCGAAGTGGCCTCAAAGATCACCTACCGTGACGCTTACCTGTCTCCCCTTCCGCGCAAGTTGGTTGCGGCGGGTCTGGGCGACACCCTCTGTTCCAACTTTTCCGATGCGCCCGTGATCCTGAATTTTTATGACACCATTTTATGTACGGTTTCTCCCATGGATAAACACGGTTATTTCAGTATGGGCATGAATCCTGACTACACTCTTTATCAGATCCGCAACCGGGCGGGTAAGCGTGTCTTTGTGGAGGTCAATGAAAATTATCCGCCCACTTTCGGCAATAATCGCATACATATTACCGATGTGGACTTCGTCCTTGAGAACAGCTGGCCGTTGGCTGCCGTCCCTCCTGCCGAGCCTAATGAAGTTGAAATGAAGATCGCGGGACACATCGCCGAGTACGTTGACGATGGCGCTTGTTTGCAGCTTGGCATAGGCGGCCTGCCCAACGCGGTGGGTAAATGTCTTGAGCGCAAAAAAGATCTGGGCATCCATTCGGAGATGATCTGCGATGCCTTCCTGTATCTTTACAACAAGGGCGCGCTCAACAACAGTAAGAAAAACTTCATGCCCGGACGGGGCATCGGCACCTTTACCTTCGGCAGCAAGGAACTTTACGAATGGGTGGATATGAATCCCGGACTGGAGATGCATGGCGCTGATTTTGTGAACGATGCCCGCACCATTGCGCAAAACGACAATATGGTCGCGGTAAACGGCATTGTGGCTGCGGACATCACCGGTCAGTGCGTTTCAGAGGAGATTAACGGAAAGACCTATTCCGGACTGGGCGGCCAGCAGGATTTTACCTTGGGTGCCTGGCTTTCCAAGGGCGGCAAGGCATTTTTAGCGACTCCCTCCACCTATACGGACAAAGACGGCAAACTCCACTCGTCCATATTGCCCAAATGTACCGACACCGTAGGCATCAGCCGCTGGATGTCGCAATATATAGTTACTGAGTACGGCGCAGTGAACCTTAAAGGCCAGACAGTGCCGCAGCGTGTGAAACTGATGATCTCCATAGCTCATCCGGATTTTCGCGAGGAACTGGTTGAATATGCCAAAAAGGAAAAATTCTGGCGTTGATGGAACTATTTTGTGCGCTCATGCCGAGCATAATCAAGGAGATGGACAAATATGGATTTTAATCTGAGTCAAGAACAAAAGATGCTTCAAGAAGCGGTGATCAAATTCGTGCTTAAGGAGTGGGAACCCAATACTCAGGAGATCGACGAAAGCAACAAATTCCACATGTGGCTGTGGCGGCGCTTTCGCGACCTCAGCTGGTGCGGCATGATGATTCCCAAAGAGTATGGCGGGGCGGGCATGACTCTTCTGGATACCTGTATTGCCCTTGAGTCCATGGTGCATGCCGGGGGGGATGTAGGCACCACCCTTGGCCTGGCGACTCATCTTTCCATCGGCAGTATTCCTCTTTTGGTTTGCGGCAATGACGAACAGAAAAAACGTTTCTTGCCTAAAATAGCCACCGGCGAATGGCAAAGCTGCTTCATGCTCACCGAACCCAATGTGGGATCAGATGCCACCGGCGTTGAAACTGTGGCTGTGCGTGAGGGGGACGGTTATATCCTGAACGGGACAAAGACCTTCATTACCAATGCCCCCACAGCCGATGTGGGCATGATCATGGCCTCCACCGACAGGAGCAAAGGGGCCAAGGGACTCACCGCCTTCATGATTGATATGCGCGCTCCGGGCGTAAAGGTTGGACCAAGTTTTGATAAAATAGGCCCGCGTGGTTCAGAGCAGGCTGAAGTATATCTGGAAAATGTCAAGGTTCCGCTGAAAGATCGCATCCTTGAAGAAGGGGATGGTTTTATCAAGGTCGGCGTGCAGAATCTTGAATATGAAAGAAGCTGCCTCACTTCCATCTGGACCGGGCTTCTCGGCTACAATATTGATCTTGCGGTAAAATACGCCAAGGAGCGTAAACAGTTCGGCAACCCCATCATTCAATACGCGCAAATCCGTGATCGGATCGCCCAGATGCAGATTGAATACGATATCTGCAAATTGCTTATGTACCGCGCAGCTTCCAAAAAAGACGCCGGCGAACAAGCCCCGTTGGAGGCCACGGAATTTAAGGTTTACGTCGGTCAGTGCGGCATGCGTAGCGCGATGGAAGCCATGCAGATTTTCGGCGGCTATGGCCTCATCAAAGAATATAAAATTGAACGCTCGCTCCGCGATGCCAAGCTTGCGCAGTTGGGCGCGGGCACTGAGCAGGTGCTGATGGAAATCATTGCCCGCATGGTTACCGGCACCAGATCTCTCACCATTTAGAGCCACCGGCTGAACTTGGCCGTTATGCGCACGGGCGCGTTTGCCCGCCGTGAAAAACGCATCTTAAAGGAGGACGTATAGTGGACTTTGCACTGACCAAGGAAGAAGAATTGATCCAAAAAGCGGCCAGGGAATTTGCGGAAAAAGTGGTGGAGCCACTGGCCGAGCGCATTGACCGCAATAACGAAATGCCGGCGGAGGTCATGGAGGGCCTGGCGGATCTTGGCATGTTCGGCATCACCATGCCTGAAGCCTACGGCGGCGGCGATGCCGGGCATCTTTGCTATGCCCTGGCTCTGGAGCAGCTTTCCAAGGCGTGCGCGGGCATAGGTATGCTCGTTTCCGTACACTCCATAGGCAATTCGATTATTTACAAGTTCGGCACCGATGAGCAGAAGAAAAGATACCTGCCCAAGGCCGCCACCGGCGAGCATATTTTTTCTTTTGCCTTCACCGAGCCGGGGACCGGTTCCGATCCCAAGCAACTGGCCACTACCGCCCGAAGAGAAGGCGGCTGTTATTATATTAACGGTACCAAACGCTTTATCAGTAACGCCGGCTACAAAGGCGCGCTCATAGTGATCGCCAAAGAGGACGGCGGTGACATTACCGCCTTTTTACTGGATAAGCATTGTGAAGGTTATTCCGTCTCCGAGCCTTGGAACAAGATCGGCGTACACGGCGGACAGCTTTACGATGTTTATCTCAAGGACGTGAAAGTTCCCCAGGAAAACATCCTGGGCAAAAACGGCGAAGGGTTTTCGATTCTCAAGAGCGCCATGATTTACGGCAAACTGGGCCTGGCCGCGCAGTTTCTGGGCATAACCCTGGCCGCCTATGAGGAGGGCCTTGCCTATGCCAAGAACAAGACGCACCGCGGTGAAGCGATCGTCAAGTTCCAGCATGTGCAGCAGGCCATAGCTGATATGGCCATGAAGTACGATGCCTCCATGCTTTACGTCCGCCATCTGGCCTGGGTTGTGGATAATGTTAAAGACCCCATGCTGCAGATCAAAGAAGCCGCCTTTACCAAGCTTTTTTCGGTGGAAACGGCTGTGGACGTCTGCCGTATCTCCATGAGCGTACACGGGTCTTACGGTTGCATGAATGATTATAAGATTTCGCGTTTATGGCGCGACGCCATTCTTGGTCCTCAGGTCGAGGGAACGGTGAATATGCTCAAGATTATGGGCGCGAGCGTGATTTTGCGGGGCTAGCGGCGGGAATTATAAGAATATTGAGGGGGTTTGGGGGGAATCATTCCCCCCAAATGGGGTTTGGGGTGATAGCCCCAATAATATACGCATCTCAAAGTTGCAATGTTCTCAACGGGCAGGGTGTTGATGGAAAAGTTTGATGTGATCGTCATAGGCGGGGGAGTGGCCGGTCTTACGGCGGCCTATGTCCTGGCTGGCGAAGGGCTTGAAACGCTTGTGCTTGAACGCGGCGATTACGCTGGGGCCAAAAACGTTACCGGGGGGCGGATTTATCTGAATCCGGTGCGTGATTTTTTTCCTGAGATTTGGGCAAAGGCTCCGCTGGAACGCGGCATCGCCAGAGAAGAGCTGTGTATGATGTCCGGACACGACTCCATTTGCGTGAGCTTCCGTGATCTTGATTCAGGCGGTGGAGGCGGGCGGGCGTATCAGAGCTACAGCGTACTCCGGTCCGTATTCGAT
>JAITGZ010000173.1 GCA_031280335.1 Deltaproteobacteria bacterium
TGGACAACCCCTTGCAGAACTCCCGCTTAAGCCTGGAGCGCTCCGGCATACTGGATGCCTGCGAAAGCGTGGAGCGCGGCCTTTGCCGCCATCTCACGGATGAAGCGCAGTACCGGGAAACAACCCTGGACCAGGCCAGGGAGATGCGCAGCAATTCCATCATGCGCGATGTTCTGGAGGCGGATGTGCTCATTGCCGCGCCTGTGGCCAAAAGCCACGGAGCGGCGGGGGTTTCCCTCGCGCTCAAAGGGCAGATGGGACTGATCCTGGGCCGGCACATCATGCACTCCCGTTATGATCTGGCCACAGCCATTGTTGACCTGAACACCCTGCTCCTCCCCAACCTTACGGTTATTGACGCCACCCGCGTACTCTCCACCAATGGGCCGGGAGGCCCCGGCACGGTGCTGACCCCGGGCGAGGTCATCTGCTCCGCCGACCCCGTGGCCGCCGATGCCACGGCGACGGCATCTTATGAATGGTATGGGCGCAAAATCACCCCAAACCAGGTCAGTTACATCCGTCAAGCGCACGAACGCGGCCTGGGCCGCATGGATATTGAAAACCTGATCACCCGCAGGATGACGGCCTGAAGACATAAAAAACACTTTTTCGGGGGCCCTGCCCCTAACCCCGCAGGGGGGAATGAGAAAGGGGCATGTTCGCCCAGGTGTAGCCTTATCCTTTCCGCCCCTTGGCATAATGGCAAGGCACCCCGGACCCCCTCGCCGATTATCTCTGTTTTTGTTAAGGCGCGCCTTATATCCCCGGGCTTCAGGCCGGGGATATAAGGCGCGCCGGGCAATATGCCGCTGGAACGCAATTTGCCCTTGGATGGGTTCAGGAGGGTTCTGTAAAAAGCCGATTCGTTATGATTTTAATTGACAGGCGGACTGGTCATCTGCGCCTTGCCGATATGTCTGTTGGCGTCCATGCCGCCAGTGGGGAATTCGTTAAGGATATTGGCGGGCGCATCCTGCCCCAGGTTCATCTTGCTGCTCCGTTTGATGCTGAAGGCTTTGTCCGCCCGTTCAAACACGGCGTTCACCTCGCTTTTGCATTCGTCATTGGGGTAGTCGATGGCAGTTCCCTGAAAAATATCCAATAACTGTTTGTCTTTTATGCGCGCGCATCCAGGCAGAGGTTCACGATATTCCACAATGATCCGGTTGAAGGGATCTTCGTTTCTGGACCAGCGTTTGCCGATCCATAGCTGCGGGCTTTTGCGCCCGTTCACCGTCCACCAGCGGGTGATCCAATCACCCTCATACTCTTCGAAGCGCGCGTGTTCGTTCCAGGAACGCCCTTCGATTTTAACAGTGCGCAGATTCATGTCATTTCTATCGCTGAATGTTTCCGGCACAAACTGAAACTGGTTGCTGTTGAGAATATCCACAAAAATAACGTGGCCGTGACGTTTGACCGGCCCTTCTTCCGTATCGCCATAGATGACGTAATGCGCCCTGGTGCGCGCGCCCAAATTGGTATCGGTTTCCAAATCCAGATACATGGTGCCCGACTGCAAGGGGGTAAAACCTTCTTCAGGGATCACGGCCACATCCAGACGGGTGTTGGTGTACATTATATTCTTGTCCAGACCGGTATAAGCCACGCAGCCACCGGCCCCCACAAGGGCGAAGAGAGACAGGCAAAGCAAAGAAAGGGTCTTCATGAGGGAAACTCCTTGATGAAAATACCTCCCGGTTGACCCGGGCGGAACCGGGAGAATATATAAAAGATACGCTGGCGGAGCAATTGCTTTTTTACGCACGCGAGCATAGCAATTTTGAAACGCTCTGCCCGGTGCCAGCTTTGACTCAATGCAGAGGAGGTACGGGGGGGGAATCATTCCCCCCGGATGGGGCTTGGCGTCTTGCCGTTCTGCCAAGGGGCAGCAAGGATAAGGCGGTACCCGGCAGACATGCCCATTTCATGGCCCCAAATATGCAAACAAATTTAAAATGCTTTAAACCCCGGCCATAAGCCGTAACCGGCATCCCCGTTAATAAGAGTCCGCTTGACATATCAATTTATCTTGATGTATGCATTAAGACGGGGTTTTAATTTATGTTGATCCCCAATGGAGGAACATGGCGAAGATATCTGAACTTATGGCCCAGGCGGAGCATCCTTTCTATTCCCTGGAATTTTTTCCGCCCAAAGACGCGGCCCAAATGCCCGATTTTTTTGCCGCCGCCGCCGCGCTCAAAGAAGCGCGGCCGCTTTTTGTCTCGGTTACCTATGGGGCCGGAGGGGCGCGTCAGGCCAATACGCTGGAAATAGCCCTGGCTCTGAAGGAGAAATATGGTTTCGAGCCCATGACCCACCTGACCTGTGTGGGCTCCAGACGGGAACGTATGGCGGATTTTCTGGAACAGCTGCGCGGTCTGGGCATAGATAATGTATTGGCCTTGCGCGGGGACGCGCCCAGACCTGGCTCTGCCGGGGAGGCTCCCCATGACTGGTCCGGGGGCGATTTTCAACATGCTTCGGACCTCATCGCCTTCATCCGGGAGCGTTTTCCGGATCTTTGCGTTGGGGCGGCCGGGTACCCCAATCCGCATCCTGAATCATCATCCAGAGAGCGGGATCGCTTTTATACCCTGAAAAAACTGGAAGCCGGGGGGGATTTTCTCATCACCCAGCTCTTTTTTGAAACCGGGGAATATCTGCGCTTTATGGACGATCTGCGCGCTCTGGGGGTGGATAAACCTGTACTGCCGGGGGTTATGCCGGTGCAAAGCCTGGAATCGCTGGATTATGTGGTCTCGCTGTGCGGAGCGGTCGTACCGGCCGAATACAGACGGGAGTTGGAGCGGGCGCGGATGCGGGGCGGCAGCGCCGCCGTGCGCGAGGCCGGCGTGCTTTACGCGGCCGGGCAGGTCCGTGAGCTTATGGCTGCGGGCGCTCCC
>JAITGZ010000179.1 GCA_031280335.1 Deltaproteobacteria bacterium
AATGCCGGAGATGGACGGCTTCGAGACCATCGCGAAACTGCGCGGCAACCCGCACCTTGGACGTATCCCGGTCATTTTTCTTACCGCTGATACGAGTGATGAAACCGAGGTCTAGGGGCTGGCTTCCGGTGCCAGGGACTTCATCACCAAACCGGTGGAAAAAAACATTCTGCTGCACCGCATAGCCTTGCATCTGCGTTTTTCTTTTTATCAGAAGAGCCTGGAACGCAAGGTGTCGGTTCTGTCCGACAATCTGGCCGTGTCTTTTGCCGAGCTGATTGAATGCCGCGACGAAGGCACCGGCGGGCATGTCATGCGCACGGCCATGTATGTGGAAAAATTGGGCCGTGAGGTAATCCGGCACGGCCTCTTTCCGGGGGAGCTTTCCGAGGATGAACTGGCTATGATTGTGCGGGCCGCGCCCTTGCACGACATAGGCAAGATCGGCATTAAAGACAGCATTCTGCTTAAACCGGGCAAACTGGATAATGACGAATTTGCCGTCATGAAGCGGCACGCCGCATTGGGAGAGGAGATTTTAGAAGGCATGTATAAACGCGCCCCCGTCCAGTCCTATTTGCAATATGCCTCCATCATCGCCGCCTCCCACCACGAAAAATATGACGGCACAGGGTACCCCCGGCATATGGAGGGGCGCGGCATCCCTCTGTGCGGCCGGATTATGGCCGTGGCGGATGTTTACGACTCTCTGGTGGACACCAGGGTTTACCGCAAGGCCATGAGCCATGAAGAGGCATGCGCCATTATTCTGGATGGCAAGGGGGGGCATTTTGACCCTGACCTGGTGGAGATATTCGATTCCTGCCATCGGGATTTTCTTGACATGTTCAGCCGCTCCCAAGAGGCATGACCAGGTCTCTCCGCGAGCGCCTGTACGCCTTGCCCTTTATCGTCTTCGCCCTGGCAGCGGCGCTGGCGGTTCTTTACATCGTTGTACTCATAAATTCTCTCTCCGGCGTTCTTTCCAAGGATATTGAGGACAGGCTGACCCTTTTATCCTTCCTGCTGCCCATATCCCTGTTTCTGGTCACGGGCAGCGGCCTGGTTTGTTTTTATCTGTACATGCGGCATTTCGCGCGTATTCTGGCAATGGACGAACAAACCAAGATCATGTTTGACGCCACGCCCCTGGCCTGTTCCTTCCGTTCCGAAGAAGGCGACTTTTTGGATTGCAACAAAGAAATGCTCAACATGTTCGGGGCGGGCAGTTTTTCTGAACTGGCGGAGCATTTTCGCTCCCTTACGCCGGAAAAACAGCCGGACGGCGCGTGGAGTAGCGCCAAAATGGCCGAGTATGTGCGCGAAGCCCTGGAGACCGGCAGCCGCGCTTATGAATGGATGTATTTTACCATATCGGGCGAGCCGCTGCCGGTGGAAGTGTCCATGACCTGCATCCCCTGGAAGGACGGCCGGCGCCTGGTCTGTTATTCCAGAGACCTGCGCGAAAGCAAGGCCAATGAGCAAAAGATGCGCGAAAAGGATGAAGGCAACCGCCGTCTGGAGGTGGAAACCCGCGCCGCCCGTCTGGCCTCCAAGGCCAAAAGCGAATTTTTGGCCACCATGAGCCATGAAATCCGCACCCCCCTGAATGCCGTCATCGGTCTTTCCGAGGTGGAAATGCAGGGCGACCTGCCGGAAAGTACCCGCGACAACATTGAAAAAATCTACCGTTCCGGTAATGTTATGCTTGGCCTGATCAACGATGTGCTGGATATATCCAAGATAGAATCAGGCAATTTTGCGCTTGTTCCGGCCTGCTACGATCTGGCCTCCATGCTCAACGACGTGGTGCAGCGCAATGTGCTGCGCATAGGCTCCAAAAACATTTCCTTCAAGCTGGACCTGGACGAAACCATCCCGCGCCGGCTGCACGGCGATGAGCTGCGCGTTAAGCAGGTGTTCAACAATCTGCTTTCCAACGCCTTTAAATATACGGAAGAAGGCGAAGTGCGCATGCGGGTGGGCTGGCAGAGCGAAGAGAGCGGCGGGCTCTGGCTGGAGCTGAGTGTGAGCGATACGGGCTGCGGCATCAGCGGCAAGGACCTTGCCGGGATTTTTATGGCTTACGCTCAGTTTGACGTCAAGGCCGGCCGGCACATGGAAAGAACCGGCCTGGGGCTGCCCATTACCAAAAATTTGGTGGAAATGATGGGCGGGAGCGTATCCGTACACAGTGAAAGCCAAAAGGGCAGTGTCTTCAGCGTGCGCATGTCTCAGGGTATAGCCAGGGCCGATCCCGTGGGGCCGGAGGTGGCTGCGGCGCTGCGCTCCTTTAATTTTTTTGAGCCGGGTTTCAGCCGGGGCAAAAAAATGCCGCGTGCGTATATGCCCTACGGCAAGGTGCTGGTGGTGGATGATGTGCGGACCAATCTGGACGTGGTCAGGGGTTTTCTCCTCCCCTACGGCCTGGATGTGGATTACGTATCCAGCGGGCAGGAAGCTGTGGACAGGGTGCGTGAAGCAAAAAAACGTTACGACCTTATTTTTATGGATCACATGATGCCGGTCATGGACGGCATTGAGACGGTGCGCGTCATCCGCGAAGAAATAGGCACGGATTACGCCCGCGCCGTCCCCATTGTGGCCCTTACGGCCAACGCCCTGGTCGGCAACAGAGAAATGTTCATGGCGCGCGGTTTTAACGGCTTTATCTCCAAACCCATTGACATCACGCGCCTGGACAGTGTGCTGAATAAATGGGTGCGGGACGTGCGCGGCGGTTCGGCCGCAAGCGCGCTGGAGGCGCGGGAGGCAAGCGTTGCGGCTGAAGACGCCGCCCCTCCTTCCGGCATACTGGAAGGCCGCGTTCTGGTCGGGGTTGATCTGCTGGCCGGGACCGCCCGTTACGACAACGAGGCGGTTTATTTGCAAATATTGCGATCCTATGCCTCTCACATCCCTCCGCTGCTGGAAAAAATGCGTGCGGCCTCAGCGGGCGGCCTGCATGACTATGCCGTTACCGTCCACGGGATCAAAGGCGCGAGCAACGGCATCTGCGCCCTGCCCCTGGCCGGCATGGCTGAAGAAATGGAACTCGCGGCCAAGGCCGGAGATTGGGAAAAGGTACGCGCCGGCAACCCCGCCCTGCTCCATGAGCTGGCGGCGCTGCTGCAAAGGCTGGAAGAATTTTTGTCCGGCTTCGCGCCTCAGGCGGCGGGCGTAAACCCGCGTATGAACGCCCCGGATAAAAATATCCTGGCCGCGCTTCTTGATGCTTGCAGGCGTTTTAGGATAAGTGAAATGGAAGAGTTACTCCATAAGCTGGAAAGTTTCGATTATGACTCCGGAACGGATCTGATCCAAGGGCTGCGCCGCCAGACGGATAATCTGGAGTACGAGGAAATGGCGAAAAAATTGGAAGAGATGCTTGGGCATACCCTGTGAAACTTAAGCACGTTGTCCGCGCCAACCTGAAAGAGCTGTTTTTTATTTTCACCGCCTTTATGCTGATGGTGGCGGTGAGTCTCTATTTTTTTGCCGGCAGGATTGAAAAGCAGATATTCTCCAACGCGGATCAGCTCTTAAGCACGGCGGAGGCTGTCATTAGCTCCGGTCTGCGTGAGTTTGAAATTACCCTGTTCGATTCCGCCGCCGTTATTCAGGATAAATTGGCTCACGGCGAGCCGGTGGAGCGTATCGCCGAATTTCTGCGCGAGCTGGGCAGACGCGCAAACTCTCCCAACGGCGGCCGTCCCGGCTTTATCAATATTTACTGCCGCGTGAACGGGCAATGGCTGTACGGCAGCGGCCATGACCGGGACCTGGATAAACGGGCCGAACGCCTGGGCGCTTTCTGGCGCAAGGCGGGACCGGTAGGCGGCAATATGGAGATGATCAGCGGCCCGTATCATGATGAAGGCGCGGGCGGCAGCGTCATCACCATGTCTTTGATGCTGATCGGTCATAAAGGGATGAAATACGGTCTTCTGGCTATGGATATGGATATGACCAGGATCAAGCAGTATGTGCGTTCTTTGCAATTTTCCGCCGGTGGTTACGGGGTTTTGCTGGATCAAAATCTGGTGGTCATGGCGTATCCGGATGAACAGTTCAATGGAACCGTTTTTGGAGACTTAAGTCCCGCGCATGCCCAACTGGCTGAAAACCTGCTGGAAGGGCGCGACATCCATGCCGCGCGCATGGTAAATACCGTGGGCGAAAAAATGGTCTCTTTTTTGCGGCGTATGCATAACGGCTGGTACATAGGCATTTCCACCCCTACCCGCGCCTATTACAAAGACCTGTATCAGATGGGCGGCATTCTGGTCTTTATCGGCATTATTTCGTCGTCCATATTAAGCCTCATGCTCTTGCGTCTGGGCAGGGATAAAATTATTTCAGAGGAAAAGAGCGAGAGCAAATCTTCTTTTCTGGCGCGTATGAACCATGAAATACGCACCCCGCTTAACGTGATTATCGGCCTGGCCGAAGTGGAGCTGCAAAAAGACGCTTTGCCGCGTGATACTTTGGATAATATCGATAAAATATATAATTCAGGCGCGGTCTTGCTGGGCATAGTCAATGACGTGCTGGACATTTCCAAGATAGAATCGGGCAAATTCAAGCTGGTCAACATCAACTACGATGTCCCTTCCCTGATCAACGATGTGGTGCATCTGAATATGCTGCGTATAGGCGACAAGGATATCGCCTTTAAGCTGTCGATTGATGAAACCATCCCCCGCGTTCTTCACGGCGATGATCTGCGTCTGAAGCAGATTTTGAACAACCTGCTTTCCAATGCCTTCAAATACACCCGTGAAGGCGTCGTTTCCATGCGCATCAAGCATAAAAAGCTGAGTACGGAATCGGAACTCGTCTTTGTGGTAAAGGACACGGGAATAGGCATCAAAAAAGAAGAAATCGGCAACATATTCGTAGCCTACAGTCAGCTTGACCCCAGCGCCAACCGGCTTATAGAAGGTACCGGCCTCGGCCTGGCCATAACCAAAAATTTAGTTGAGATGATGGGCGGCAGCATCTCTCTTTCCAGCGAATACGGCAAGGGCAGCTCCTTTGTGGTGCGGCTGCGCCAGCGCTTTGTGGATAACCGCCCCATAGGCCGGCAGACGGCGCATCAACTGCAAAATTTCCAATTCATGGATTCCAGGCGTTTCAAAGGCAAGAATCTGGCGCGTGAATATATGCCCTACGGCAAGGTGCTGGTTGTGGACGACATGCCCACCAATATTGATGTTACCAGGGGACTGCTTGCGCCCTACGGCCTGTTCGTTGACCAGGCGGGCAGCGGGAGCAAGGCCGTGGAGATGATCCGGGCGCGTAAAGTCTCTTATGATCTCATCTTTATGGATCACATGATGCCTGTGATGGACGGCATTGAGACCGTGCGCGTAATCCGTGAAGAAATAGGCACGGACTACGCGCGCGAGGTGCCCATTATCGCCCTTACCGCCAACGCTATGGCCGGCAATAAAGAAATGTTCGCGCAGCACGGGTTCAACGGTTTTTTGGCCAAACCCATTGATGTGATACAGCTGGACGCCGAACTCAAGCTCTGGATTCGCGATAAGCAGAGCGAATCCACCCTCCTCCAGGCCAGACAGGCGGCGGAATCAAAAAATAAAAGCCCGTGCGTAGCGGAAGCGGCTTTTGACATATCCAACGCGTGCGGCTTCAAACTTTTTGACCTCGCGGAAGGGTTGCGGCGTTACGGAGATGAAGACATTTACCTGCAAGTGCTGCGCTCCTACCTCAGGCACACCCCCCCGCTGCTGGACAGCATACGCGCCCTTTCCAGAGAAACCCTGCCGGAATACGCCCTGGCCGTTCACAGCCTTAAAGGCGCCAGCCACGGTATCTGCGCCGCGAACGTGGCAAGCCTGGCCGAAAAACTCGAAAAAGACTCCAAAGCAGGAGACCTGGACGCGGTCCTGGCCGGTAACCAGCGCCTGCTGGAAGCAGCGCAAGAACTGCTCCAAGAGCTGGAAGCCCTGCTTCACCTGCATCAGGCAGAAGACCACAGACCCAAAAGCTTGCTGGCAGAACCCGACCCCGTCCTGCTCCGCGGCATGCTCGAAGCCTGTGTGCGTTTCAGGCTCAAAGAAATGGAAGATATACTGGTGGAACTGGAAAAATACCAATACGCCACAGGCGCGGACCTGGTACTCTGGCTGCGCGAACAAACCGAAAACCTGGAATACGAAGCCATTCGCGCCAGACTGGAAAACGTTTAACCGGGCTGCCCCCCCCCGCCCCCGGCCTTGCGTGCCGGCGGCGGGCGTTGTGGTTAACTTGGCCGGGTTCAGGTGGGAGCGCTATCCGT